>NZ_NFKO01000002.1:0-223370 GCF_002160435.1 Pseudoflavonifractor sp. An176
GCAAATTCGTAAACAGCACTTATGCGATTGAACCGCCGTGTACCGAACGGTATGCACGGTGGTGTGAGAGGACGGCTACTCAACTAATGGGTAGCCTCCTACTCGATTGTAGGCCTTATTCCAGCTCGAAAGCTCCGGTATACAGCTGGTAGTACTTGCCCTTCTGGGCGATGAGTTCGTCGTGGCTGCCTCGCTCAATGATATGGCCCTGCTCCAGCACCATGATGGCGTTGGAGTTCTTCACGGTGGAGAGACGGTGGGCGATGACAAACACGGTGCGGCCATACATCAGGGCGTCCATACCCTTTTGGACAATGGCCTCGGTGCGGGTGTCGATGGAGGAGGTGGCCTCGTCCATAATCATGACCGGGGGATCGGCCACGGCGGCCCGGGCGATGGCCAGCAGCTGACGCTGGCCCTGGGAGAGGTTGGCGCCGTTGCTGGTGAGCATGGTCTGGTAGCCGTGGGGCAGGCGGGTGATGAAGTCGTGGGCGCCCGCCAGCTTGGCGGCGGCGATGCACTCCTCGTCGGTGGCCTCCAGCTGACCGTAGCGGATGTTGTCCATGACCGTGCCGGTGAACAGGTTGGTGTCCTGGAGCACGATACCCAGGGAGCGGCGCAGGTCTGCCTTGCGGATGGTCATGATGTCGATGCCATCGTAGAGGATGCGGCCGTTGTGGATGTCGTAGAACCGGTTGATGAGGTTGGTGATGGTGGTCTTACCGGCACCCGTGGCGCCCACGAAGGCCACCTTCTGGCCGGGCTTGGCGAAGAGGGAGATGTCGTGGAGCACGGTCTTCTCGGGCACATAGCCGAAGTCCACGTGCTCAAAGCGCACGTCGCCGGTGAGGCGGGTGTAGTGGAAGGAGCCGTCCTCCTGAGGCACTTTCCAGGCCCAGACGTTGCTGCGGTAGGGCACCTCTTTCAGGGAGCCGTCCTTCTGCTCCTGGACGTTCACCAGGGTCACATTGCCCTGGTCCACCTCGGGCTCCTCGTCCATCAGCTCGAAGATGCGCTGTGCACCGGCCATACCCATGACCACCAGGTTGATCTGCTGGGACACCTGACCAATGGTACCGGTGAACTGGCGGGTCATGTTGAGGAAGGGAACGGTGATGCTGATGCTGAAAGCCATGCCGGAAAAGCTCAGGTTGGGGGCGTGGGTGATGAGAAGGATGCCGCCCACAATGGCCACCAGGGCATAGATGAAGTTGCCGGTGTTCATGAGGATGGGCATGAGGGTGTTGGCGTAGGTGTTGGCCTGCTTGGAGTCGGACATGAGGGCGTCGTTGAGCCGGTCGAAGTCGGCGCAGGTCTCGGACTCGTGACAGAACACCTTGACCACCTTCTGGCCGTCCATGAGCTCCTCCACGAAGCCCTCCACCTTACCCAGGGACTTCTGTTGACGCTGGAAGAAGGTGGCGGACTTGCCGCCGATGGAGCGGGTGAACTTCACCATCACCAGGGAGCCCAGGAGAATCACCAGGCTCAGCCAGAAGCTGTAGTAGAGCATGATCACCAGCACGGCCAGAATGGTGACGAACATGGACAGCAGCTGGGGGAAGCTCTGGGCTACCATCTGGCGCAGGGTGTCGATGTCGTTGGTGTAGTGGCTCATGATATCGCCGTGGTCGTTGGTGTCAAAGTAGCGCAGGGGCAGGTTCTGCATGCCGTCGAACATCTTTACTCGCAGCTTTTTCAGCAGGCCCTGGGTGATGATGGCCATCAGCTGGGTCCACACGATGGTGGAAATGAGAGCCAGGGCATACATGGTGGCCAGAATGGCCACCAGCCGCAGAATCTGGGGGGCAGCAGCGGCCCAATCGCCGGTCTGCCAGTTGGTCTCGATGACAGCGATGATCTTCTGCATGAACACGGTGGGAAGGCTGCCCACGATGGCACTGAACAGGATACACACCAGAGCCACGGGCATCAGCACCGGGAAAAACTCAAAGAGGGTGCGCAGCAGGCGAACAAAGGTGCCTTTGCGATTGACGGGGACATTAGGCTTCATCTTCCTGACCTCCTTTGTTCTGAGACTCGTAGACTTCCTGATAGATGGGGCTGCTCTTCAGCAGCTCCTCGTGGGTGCCCATGGCCACGATGCGGCCGCCGTCCATGATGAGGATGCGGTCTGCCTCCTGCACCGAGGCCACACGCTGGGCCACAATGATTTTGGTGGTGTCGGGGATGAACTCCCGGAAGGCCTTGCGGATGAGGGCATCGGTCTTGGTGTCCACCGCGGAGGTGGAGTCGTCCAGAATGAGAATCTTGGGCTTTTTCAGCAGGGCCCGGGCAATGCACAGACGCTGCTTCTGGCCGCCGGAGACGTTGACGCCGCCTCGCTCCAGGTAGGTGTCGTACTTGTGGGGGAAGAGCTGGATGAACTCGTCGGCCTGAGCCAGACGGCAGGCCTCCATGATCTCCTCGTCGGTGGCGTCGGGGTTGCCCCAGCGCAGGTTCTCCTTGATGGTGCCGGAGAAGAGCACGTTCTTTTGCAGCACCACAGACACGGCGTTGCGCAGGCTGTCCAGGTCGTAGTCCCGTACATCCACGCCGCCCACCCGTACGGTGCCCTGAGTGGCATCGTACAGACGGGGAATGAGCTGGATGAGGGAGGACTTGGAGGAGCCGGTGCCGCCCAGAATGCCCACGGTCTCGCCGGAGCGAATGTGCAGGTCAATCTGGGACAGGGCGTCCCGCTCGGCGTCGGCGGAGTACTTGAAGTCCACCCCGTCAAAGTCGATGGAGCCGTCCTTGACGTCCATCACAGCGTTGTCAGGGCTGGTGATGGTGCTGCGCTCCTGGAGCACCTCCACAATACGGTGGGCGGACTCGGCGGAGATGGTGATCATCACGAACACCATGGACAGCATCATCAAACTCACCAGAATCTGAAAGCTGTACACAAACAGGGAGGACAGCTTACCCACGGTGAGGGCCACGCCCTGGGTGCTGATGATGAAGTAGGCGCCCAGCCCCAGGATGAGGCAGGTGGCGGAGTAGAGGCAGAACTGCATCAGGGGGGAGTTAAAGGCCATGATGCGCTCGGCCCGGGTGAAGTCCCGGCACACATCTTCAGCGGCGGTGGAGAACTTCTCCTTCTCAAAGTCCTCCCGGACGTAGCTCTTCACCACCCGCATGGCCTGCACGTTCTCCTGGATGGAGTTGTTCAGGGTGTCGTACTTGCGGAACACCTTGACAAACAGGGGATGTACCTTGCAGATGATAACCGCCAGACCGATGGCCAGCACCGGGATGGTGAACAGGAAGATGAAGGCCATAGAGCCGCCCATGATGTAGGCCATGATAAAGGAAAAGACCAGCATCAGAGGGAAGCGAATGGCGCCCCGGATGATCATCATAAAGGCCATCTGCACGTTGGTCACGTCGGTGGTCATACGGGTGACCAGAGAAGAGGTGGAAAAGCGGTCAATGTTGGCAAAGGAGAAGTTCTGAATGTTGTAGAACATATCCCGTCGCAGATTCCGGGCATAGCCGGCGGATGCGGATGCGGCAGTGGTGCCTGCAATCCGTCCAAAGAACAGGGAAAAGCCAGCCAACACCATGAGAATCACACCGTAGCGGACGATGGTGGACAGCTCACAGCCTTTTTGGATTTCCAAAACCAGATTGGCGGTGAGGAAGGGGATGATACATTCGATGATGACTTCCAGAGTGACAAACAGGGGGGTTAATAGGGCGTCCCGTTTGTACTCCCGGATGGATTTTGCCAGAAGCCTGATCATACTCCGATTCTCCTTTTCTAAAAAATTTCTCTTGAAAAAACACGTAATCCAGTATACACATTTTATAAAAAATAGGAAAGCGTCAACTGTTACAAAAAACGGGAGAAAAATTGAGAACTCATGCGAAAAACTATGAAAAAAGAGGGCAGCCCGCACTTCTGGTGCGGGCTGCCCAAGCTCTTTGGTTCGAAACATGGAGGAAGGAGATTCTATGAGTTAGCGATAGCTAACCATGGGACAACTATACCATGTACCGATTAGAGTGTCAAGAGAATTTTTCAGAATCGGAGGAAAAATCCCTGAGCCCGGGGGCAGAGGGTTGAAAAAAGGAGAATGGCATGGTATACTAACCTGTAAATGTGAAAAACTGCCTGTGCCATAGGCAGTGTGGAATCTATAGAACGAAGGGAACGATTTTTTCATGTCCGGACATTCCAAGTGGCATAACATTCAGAAGACCAAGGGCGCGGCAGACGCCAAGCGCTCTCAGACCTTTACCAAGATCGCCCGTGAGCTGATCGTGGCCGTGAAGACCGGCGGCAGCGGCGACCCCAACAACAACTCCCGTCTGGCCACCGTCATTGCCAAGGCTCGTGCGGCCAACATGCCCAACGACAACATCAAGCGCACCATTGAGAAGGCCCTGGGCTCCGGCAACTCCAACGACTACGAGGCCATTACCTATGAGGGATACGGTCCCTGCGGCGTGGCCGTCATCGTGGAGGCCCTCACCGACAACCGCAACCGCACTGCCTCCGAGGTGCGCCACTACTTCGATAAGTTCGGCGGCAACCTGGGTGCCACCGGCTGCGTGTCCTGGTCCTTTGACCAGAAGGGCGTGCTCATCATCGAGCGGGAGGACCTGGACGAGGACGTGGTGATGATGGACGCTCTGGACTGCGGCGCTGCTGACTTCGAGCCCGAAGAGGAGTGCTTCACCATCTACACTGATCCTGA
Source organism: Pseudoflavonifractor sp. An176 (assembly GCF_002160435.1). NCBI lineage: Bacteria > Bacillati > Bacillota > Clostridia > Eubacteriales > Oscillospiraceae > Pseudoflavonifractor > Pseudoflavonifractor sp. An176. The sequence goes on from NZ_NFKO01000002.1 coordinate 4,707, forward strand.
CTCCTTCGCCACCGTGGTGTCTGCCATGGAGGAGAAGGGCTACACCTTCGCCTCCGCCAAGGTGGAGATGGTGCCCCAGAACTACGTCACCCTCACCGATCCCAAGGACATCCAGAACATGGAGAAGATGATCGATATCATGGAGGACAACGACGATATCCAGAACATCTACCACAACTGGGAGCAGGAATAAATCCTCTCGAAAATGCTAGCATTTCCGAGAAGTTGCAGCCCGCTGCATGCATAATCGGGTCAAAGGGCGACCCGATTCCACACTGGCGGGCTGAGAAGTGTTTTTCCCGATGCACATGTCCCCGGGAAAAACGGATTTTGATTTCTTTTCCCGCCGAAAGGCGGGAAAACTCTGCCGAGGGCTTTGGACCGACCCAAGAATCGGTTTCCCTTGCGCAGACCATATGAGTTTGATCATTGAAAGCGCCCCCTCCGGCATCGCCGGAGGGGGCGTATTTCATTTATTGTTTTCCTAGTTGTTTGTTCTTTTCATAGGCAGCCAGCACGGCCTGGATGGCGGCGTGGCGCAGGCCGTTTTCCTCCAGGGCGGCGACCCCGGCAATGGTGGAACCGCCGGGGGAGCACACGGCGTCTTTGAGGGCTCCGGGATGTTGCCCGGACTCCAGCACCATGGCGGCGGCCCCCATCAGCATCTGGGCGGCGTACTCCATGGCCTGCTTCCGGGGCAGACCTACCATGACCCCGCCGTCGGCCAGGGCCTCAAGGAAGGGGTAGACGTAGGCGGGACCGCATCCGGCCACCGAGGTAAAGGCGTCCATGTGGGCCTCGTCCATGAGGTCTACCCGCCCGGAGCGGGCGAGAATTTCCTGCACCGCTTGGATGTGGTGGGGCTGGGCGGAGGGGGCGGCGCACAGAGCGGACATGCCCTGACCGATGGCCACGCAGGTGTTGGGCATCAGCCGGAACAGGGGGGCGTCCTGGGCTTTGGCCGGAAGGAAGGAACGAAGGGTCTCCAGAGTTACCCCAGCCGCCACCGAGATGAGCACTTTGGTGGGGCAGCGCTCCAAACTGGGGCTTAGCTCTGCCAATACCCCAGATAGCAGGTGAGGCTTGACGCAGAGAAAGAGGTAATCGGCCTCTTCAAAGGCCTGGGCGTTGTTCTCCGCGGCGTGGCAGCCCAGCTCCTGGGCCAAAGCCTCGGCTTTGGCATAGGTGCGGTTAGCCAGATAGACCTGGTCCGGTCCCACGCTGGCACAGGCGGCCCGGGCCAGGGCGGAGCCCATGTTTCCGCAGCCGATAAAAGCGACACGAGACATGTAGACCCCTCCTTAAGCTTGCCGCAGAGAGCGGTTGATGGCGCAAAGAATGGCCCGCAGGGAGGCCCGGCTGATGTTGTGGCTCTTGCCCACGCCGAACACATCCTGACCGTTGGGGGCCTTCAGGTGGATGTAACACACGGCCTGAGTATCCGAGCCGGAGGAGATGGCGTGCTCCTTGTAGTCCACAAACTGATAGCCGTCAATGGGGGCCTCAGGCAGGTTATGCAGGGCGTTGAAGAAGGCGTCGATGGGGCCGTTGCCCTCGCCCCAGACCTCCATGGAGTGGCCCTTGTAGCTTACCTCGCCCACAAACTCCACCTGGCTGGCGTCCCCGTGGCGGGCGTCCTCCTGGAAGCTGTGGCGCTCCAGCTGATAGGTCTTGGGCACGGACAGATACTCTTGGTCGAAGAGCTGGAAGATCTGCTCGGGCTTGAGCTCCTTGCCCACCCGGTCGGACTCCTTTTGCACCACGGCGCCGAACTCGGCGTGCATGGCCTTGGGCAGATCATAGCCGAAGTTCTGCTGCATGACGAAGGCGGCGCCGCCCTTGCCGGACTGGGAGTTGATGCGGATGATGGGCTCGTACTCCCGTCCCACGTCGGCGGGGTCGATGGGCAGATAGGGCACCTCCCACATGTCGGTGCCGCTGTCCTGCATGTAGTGGAAGCCCTTGTTGATGGCGTCCTGGTGGCTGCCGGAGAAGGCCGTGAACACCAGTTCACCCACATAGGGCTGGCGCTCCCCAATCTTCATCTTGGTGCACCGCTCGTACATGTCCCGGATTTTGTTGATGTTGTGGAAGTCCAGCTTGGGGTCAATGCCCTGGGTCCACATGTTCATGGCCAGGGTGACCATGTCCACGTTGCCGGTGCGCTCGCCGTTGCCGAACAGGGTGGCCTCCACGCGGTCGGCGCCCGCCAGCAGGCCCAGCTCGGTGGTGGCTACGCCAGTGCCACGGTCGTTGTGGGGGTGGAGGGAGATGATGGCCCGCTCCCGGCCGGGCAGGTTGCGGATGAAGTATTCCAGCATGTCGGCAAACTGGTTGGGCATGCAGTTTTCCACCGTGGTGGGCAGGTTCAAAATGACGGGGTTCTCCGCGGTGGCGTGGAGGTGGTCCAGCACAGCGGCGCAGATTTCCACGGCGTAGTCCATTTCGGTGCCCATGAAGGACTCGGGGGAGTACTCAAAGCGCAGGTTGGTGCCCCCCTCAATGACGGGCTGAGCCATTTCATAGATGAGGTCAGCGGCGTCGGTGGCAATCTTGGTGATGCCGTCGCAGTCCATGCCGAACACCACCTTGCGCTGTAGGGTAGAGGTGGAGTTATAGAAGTGGAGAATCACGTTCTTGGCCCCACGGATGGCCTCAAAGGTGCGGCGGATGAGGTGTTCCCGGGCCTGCACCAGCACCTGAATGGTGACGTCGTCGGGGATGTGGCCGCCCTCGATGAGTTCCCGACAGATCTCGTACTCCGTCTCGGAGGCGGAGGGGAAGCCAATCTCAATCTCTTTGACACCGATGTCCAGCAGGGTATGGAAGTATTCCAGCTTCTCCTGGAGGTTCATGGGGTCAATGAGGGCCTGGTTTCCGTCCCGCAGGTCCACCGAGCACCAGACAGGAGGCTGGGTCAGCACTTTGTCCGGCCAGGTGCGGTTGGTGATGGGCTGGGGCTGGAAGGGGATATACTTCTGAAAGCCTGGTTTCAAATTCATGGGGAAGTTCCTCCTTTATTCCAATGCGGGGGATGAAAAAAACGCCCCCGACACAAACTGTCAGGGGCGTAACATTACGCGGTACCACCCTAATTCCGTCCACGGTCACCCGTGGGCGCTCACGGCCTCCAACAAGGCCTCGACCTGTAACGGGATCACCCGTCCGCCCTTACTGCATGGAGGTTCAGGACGGCAGCTCCGGGTCCAGTATACACACAGGGACATCCACCGATTTGCACCACCCATCGGCTCTCTGAAGGACCTCGACTGTGTCTTCTTCCCATCGTCGCCTTTCACTTGGTGATATTTTAGCGGAACAAAGCGTGTTTGTCAAGGAACAAAGGATGGGGAAAAAGAGGGGGAAGAAATTGTGGAAAATGTCTTGACAGAATGGGAACCCTATGGTAAGATAACTCTTGCATTTGGGCTGCAAGCTCCGTCATGGAGAGGTGTCCGAGTGGTTTAAGGAGCTAGTCTTGAAAACTAGTGACTCGAAAGGGCCGTGGGTTCGAATCCCACCCTCTCCGCCAATTTTATATCTTCTTTTATTCGGTCTGCGGAAGTACCCAAGAGGCCGAAGGGGCTCCCCTGCTAAGGGAGTAGGCGGTCCAAAGCCGCGCGAGGGTTCAAATCCCTCCTTCCGCGCCAGAAATCCCGAACGCAAACGCGTTCGGGATTTCTATTTTCTCTTTACGTTTCAAAAAAGAATCCCTGTGACATCCAAGTCACAGGGATATTTTTATAGGAAATGAAAGGTTGTGTTCTGTCACAGAATACCCAGCCACTCCGCCACATTGACCCCCAATCCAATGACACACAGCACCAGGGTGGTGATGAGCACCCAGTAGAGCCAACGGCGGAAAAATAGGGCGCGCCGCTGGTCACGCTTGGATGGCTGATCCATGGGAAACGCTCCTTTCTCTTCTGGGGATTAGTAGGCCACCACCACGCCACCGTTGTTGGCGTAGAAGGAACTGATGCCCCGGGTCTCTGTGATGAGCACGTCGGAGACCTCGCAGGTCTTGAGAATCATCATGCGCAGGTATTCTGCCCGCTCCCGGCACAGACAGTGGGCAATGCACAGCAGTTTGCCCTTGTGGTTTTCGTCGGCGGCCACAATGTCCGCCAGCTTGTTCAGCGCCTGCTTGATGGACAGGGCCTGAGTGTGCTTCTTGATCTCGCCCTGGGGGGTGGAACCCATCACCAGCTTCACCCGCAGCGCCCCAGTGACCAGAGACTGCACCCGGGTCAAACGTCCGGCCTTGCGCAGCATGTCCAGGTTTTCCAGCACGAACAGGGTGTTCATCTCGGTGATATACTTCTCCACCTGGGCCACCACCTGGGCAAAGGGCATGCCGGAAGAGGCCAGCTCGGAGATTTTCAGAGCGATGAGGGTCTCACCAGCGGAGGCAGAGCAGGAGTTAAACACCCGGATGTTGCGCTCGGGGTGCTCCTCCACAAACATCTGGGCGGCCTGCCACGCGCTGTTGTGGGAGCCGGAGAGCAGAGCGGAGAGGGTGACCACATAAATGTCTCCATCCACCGCCTCAAAGGCGTCCAGATAGTCCGCCGGAGAGGGACAGGCGGTGTGGGAGGCCTCCTGGCACATGGCCATGGCATCCACCAGGGTCTGAGGTACCAAGGTGTCATCATCCCGGAACTCGTTCTCACCCACATATATGGTCAGGGGAACACTATGGAAAATGCCGGACCGGAGCAATTCGGGGCTGAGGTCGCAGCAGCTATCGACAATAATTTTAAAACTCATAAACAAAAACCCCTAATATCATTTTTGCAATTAAATTCTAGCAGACCCAATCTGTAAAGTCAAGGAAAGAAGGGGTGGGGAAAGGAAGGATTTACAAATTGAAAATAATCGTATCAAGTGAAATTGTAGAAAAAGTTCCTTGACGGTGGTATCAACTCATAGTAAAATAGTGGGGATATATAAAGAGAGGTGTGATCACTGTGAATCAACTGCTCAATTCGACATCTATTTATCGAGTCGGCTGCTATGATCCCGACATTGACCTGTTTGAAAGCCAGTATGTAGTGCCCCAGGGCGTTACTTACAACTCCTATGTGATCGTGGACGAGAAGGTGGCCATTCTGGACACCGTGGACCCCCGCAAGACCCAGGAGTGGCTGGCCAACCTGGACGAGGTGCTGGGCGATCGTCAGCCCGACTACCTGGTGGTGCATCACATGGAGCCCGACCACGCTGGTAGTGTGGCCCAAGTGGCTCAGCGTTATCCCCAGATGAAGCTCATTGGCAACGCCAAGACCTTCCCCATGCTCAAGCAGTTCACTGGTGTGGATTACACCGACCGGGCTGTGGTGGTCAAGGAGGGCGACGTGGTGGAGCTGGGCGAGCACAGCCTCACTTTCGTCATGGCCCCCATGGTGCACTGGCCTGAGGCCATGGTGTCCTATGAGGCCAAGGAGAAGGTGCTGTTCTCCGCCGACGGCTTCGGACGCTTTGGCGATGGCAACCCCGAGACCGAGTGGGTGGAAGAGGCCCGCCGCTACTATCTGAACATCGTGGGCAAGTTCGGCCCCCAGGTGCAGGCTTTGCTGAAGAAGGCCGCCGGCCTGGACATCGCCGTGGTGGCTCCCCTCCACGGTCCTGTGCTCACCGGAGATGCCATCGGCCTGGCCCTGGAGAAGTACACCCAGTGGAGCACCTATCAGCCTGAGGAGAAGGGCGTGCTGGTGGCTTATGCCTCCATCCACGGCAACACCGCCAAGGCCGCTCTGGAGCTGGTGGACATGCTCAAGGCCGAAGGCGTGAAGGTGGAAGCCATCGACCTGACCCGTGAGGATTGGGCCAAGGCTGTGGCAAAGGCCTTCCAGTACACCAACCTGGTGCTGGCTGCCTCCACCTATGACAACTTCGTCTTCACTCCTATGGCTACCTTCCTCTATCGCCTGAAGACCAAGGCCTTCCAGAACCGCACCGTGGCTCTGGTGGAGAACGGCACTTGGGCTCCTCTGGCCGCCAAGGAGATGCGGGCTGCTCTGGACCAGCTGAAGAACATCACCGTGATGGACCAGGTGGTTACCATCCGTTCCGCTCTGGACGATACCAGCCGCGCCGCTCTGGGTGAGCTGGCCAAGGCGGTCAAGGCCACTCTGGACTAATCTCAATCACGACAGAAAAGGGGCAAGCCCGGTGCTTGCCCTTTTTTTGCACCAAAGGAGCGTATTTTGTGAAGAAACTGTTTGAAGGGACCTTTGTCCGCTTTTTGATGGTGGGCGTTCTCAATACGGCGGTGGGGTTTGGGGTGATGTTCGCCCTGTACAACCTGGCCGGGCTGCACACCTGGGGAGACCTGGGCTACTGGCTGTCCTCGGCCGCCAACTACATTGTGGGCAGCGTGGTCAGCTACTTCCTCAACAAACACTTTACCTTCCGCAATGCCGAGCGAGGCTGGAAGGTGGTGGGCCGATTTGTGCTGAGCATTGCTGTGTGCTGGGTGCTGGCCTATGGCATTGCCAAGCCTGCGGTGGCAGTGGTCCTGTCCGGTATGCCGCTGAGCCAGCAGATGCAGGGTAACCTGACCATGCTGGTGGGCGCAGGCCTGTTCGTGGTGCTCAACTACGCCGGTCAGCGGTTCTTTGCCTTCCGCAGCACCGAGAAGAACCAGTAAGAAAACCAGAGGAGGGAATGGAACATGGAACTGCGGGTGGGCATCTGTGACGACAGCCAGACCGACGCCGCCTATGTGGAGACCTTTCTGTCTGCCTGGGCCCAGGAGCGGGACCTTGCCCTCCATGTGGAGCGGTTCCCGTCGGCAGAGAGCTTTTTGTTCCGCTACGCCGAGGAAAAGCGGTTTGATCTCCTCCTTCTGGATATTGAGATGGGGCAGTTGGATGGAGTGACCATGGCCAAGGAGATTCGCCGGGACAATCAGGATGTCCAGATTGTCTTTATCACCGGGTACTCGGACTATATCGCGGAAGGGTATGAGGTGGCGGCCCTCCACTACCTGCTCAAACCCGTGAACGGGGACAAGCTGCGGGCGGTACTGGACCGGGCGGTGGACAAGGTACGCCGCCGGGAGCGGGCGCTGACCCTGGAGCAGGGGGGCGAGATGGTGCGCATTCCCCTGGGGGAGATTCGCTACCTGGAGGTGTGCCGCAACTATGTGACGGTACACGCCAAGGGAGACTATACCACCAAGTCCACCCTCAGCCGCCTGGAGGAGGCCCTGGACGGGCGGTTCCACCGCCTGGGCCGCTCCATGGTGGTGAATCTGGAGGTGGTGCGCCGGGTGACCAAAACCCAGGTGATACTCTCCGACGGCAGCGTGCTGCCCTTGCCCCGGGGCGCCTATGAGGGGCTGAACCGGGCCATCATCGCCCACAGTTGAGGAGGTCACCATGGGTTTTCTATCCAAACGGGTGAATGAGAAGCTGGAGAACTACCAGCGGGAACTGCTGGACACCCACTACCAAGAGGTGGAGAACATGTACCGGCAGATGCGGGGGTGGCGGCACGACTACCGCAACCACATCCAGACCATGAAGGCCTACGCTGCCCAGGGGGATTTGGAGGCCATCCGGTCCTATCTGGACCTGCTGGACACGGACTTGAACACCGTAGACACGGTGGTGAAGACGGGCAACGCCATGGCCGATGCCATTTTGAACAGTAAGATTTCTCTGGCCAAGGCCCGGGACATCCCAGTGCATGTGGACGCCCACATCCCGGTGAAACTCACCATGTCCGAGCTGGACCTGTGCGTCATCCTGGGCAACCTCTTTGACAATGCCATGGAGGCCAGCCTGGCTCTGCCCCCCCAGGAGCGGCTTATCCGGGTGTATATGGACATGAAGGGCACCCAGCTCTACATCTCCTTCACCAACTTCACTGCCACGGGCAAGCTTTCCAAGGTGGGCAAGGGCTTTCGCACCACCAAGGGGGAGGGCCACGGCTTCGGATTGGTGCGCATGGATGCCATTGTGGAGCGCCTGGACGGCTACCTCAGCCGCAACAGTGAGGCGGGGGCCTTTACCACTGAGATTTTAATTCCACAGCTGTGAGGTGCAATTCAGCACCCCAGATTTGCCGTTCGTCCCCGGATCACTCCGGGGGCGAATTTTTGTGATAAGCTACGGGTGAGGTGAGAACATGAAGGAGAAGAAGAAAAAGCCCACATATAACATGTGGCAGAATACCGCCTACTTTGTCAAAGCGGCGTGGGAGAACTGCCCCTCGGTGCTGCTCATCTGCCTGCTGTTGGCGGTGGCCACCGCCGGGGCCACAGTGGTGGAAATGCTCTTTGTCCCTGTGGTGCTGGGCCAGGTGGAGGGGCATGTGCCCCTTCCTCAGCTGCTGGCCACCATCGGGGTGTTTACCCTGGCGCTGTTGCTGATGTGGGGGGGAAAGAGCTACTTGAATACCAATGCCCTGTTTGGCCGCATTGAGGTGCGCACGGAGATGTCAGCACGGATTTCACGGAAAATAACCGGAACCTCCTATGCAAATCTATTAGACACGAAATTTCGAGAGTATGAGAATTTGGCATACCGTACCTGCGACGGAAATGCGGATGCAGCCGAGGCGATCTGGACCACCTGGACGGATATTTTGACCAACGTGCTGGGCTTTGTGGTGTATCTGCTGTTGCTCTCAGGTCTCAACGGCTGGATGGTGACTCTGGTGGTGCTCACCACAGCAGTGGGATTTATGGTCAGCCAGCACTTGGAGGGCTGGGGCTATCGCCACCGGGAGGAGCGGGCGGCCAGCCTGAAAACCATTTATTATGCCAAAGATGTGGCAACCAAGCGGGAATATGCCCAGGATATTCGGATATTCGGCTTGCGACCCTGGCTGGACGAGGTGTGGGGAAGTGCCATGCGCGCCTACCAGGCCTTTTTGACCCGACGGGAGCGGGTGTATTTTGGGGTGCATGTGGTGGATGCCCTTCTCACCCTGCTGCGCAACGGCGGCGCCTACGCCTACCTCATCTGGATGACCCTGACCCAGGGATTGCCCGCCTCCCAGTTCCTGCTGTACTTTGCCGCTATCAGCGGCTTTACCCAGTGGGTGAAGGGCATCATGGAGCAGGTTTCCACCCTCCACCGCCAGAGCCTGGAATTGTCCAATCTGCGGGAGTTTTTGGAGTGGCCAGAGCCCTTTGCATTTGAGGAGGGAGCGCCGCTGCCACAAGGTTTGAAGGAGTGCGAGATTCTGCTGGACCATGTGTCCTACCGCTATCCCGGGGCCGAGAAGGACACCATTACGGACCTCTCTTTTACCCTTCATCCCGGGGAGAAGGTGGCCATTGTGGGCCTCAATGGAGCGGGTAAGACCACCTTGGTCAAGTTGCTGTGCGGTTTTTTGGACCCAACTGAGGGAAGTGTCCGTCTCAATGGGGTGGACATCCGCACCTACAACCGCAGAGAATACTATCACCTGTTTTCCGCCGTGTTCCAGGAGTTTTCCGTGCTGGACACCAGCGTAGCAGTGAATGTGGCCCAGCGTGTGGAGGACATCGACCGGGCCCGGGTGGCAGAGTGCCTGGATAAGGCAGGGCTGACCCAGGCGGTGGAAGCTCTGCCCCGGGGGATGGACACCCCCGTGACCCGCAATGTCTTTGAAGATGGGGTGGAGCTGTCCGGAGGACAGATGCAGCGGCTGATGCTGGCCCGGGCGCTGTACCGAGATGCCCCCGTGGTGGTGCTGGATGAGCCTACCGCCGCCCTGGACCCCCTGGCGGAGCACGACATCTACATGAAGTACAATTCCATGACTCAGGGAAAAAGCTCTCTATTCATCTCCCACCGTCTGGCCTCCACACGGTTCTGTGACCGGATTCTCTACCTGGAGCATGGCCGCATTGCGGAGGAGGGGACCCATCAGTCCCTGCTGGATCTGGGCGGCGGATATGCCAAACTCTTTGAGGTGCAGAGCCGATATTACCAGGAAGGAGGGGAGTTTTGATGGAGAAAAATAAGTCTTGGGGAGAAAGCTTGCGCCTGACCATGCGGGGGTGGCGCATGTGGTGGAAGCTGCGCCCCACTCTGTTGGTGTCTATGGCACTGTCGGCGGTGGTCAAGGCTGTGACCCCCTATACCTCCATTTACTTCTCCGCCCGCATCATCGGGGAGCTGTCCCAGGGGCGGAACCCCCAGGTGTTGGCCTGGTGGGTGGGCTGGCTGCTGGGCGTGACTGCCGGTTTACTGCTGTTGGGAGGAGCTCTTTCTCGATGGGCCACCTGGGAAAAAGACCAGCTGGATTTTTGGAACAGTAAGTGCAACATGGAAAAGATGATGGATATGGACTACAGTCTTCTGCAACAACAAGAAATCTACGACTTGTATGAGCAGGTCTGGCAGAATGTCCGCTTTGGTGGTTGGGGTATGTATAACCTGCCGCTGTATCTCTCCAACTGCGTGACCTATACCATGCAAGTTCTGATCGGTGTGGCGTTGTCTGTGGGACTGGTAACCCAGAAGATTCCTGCCAGTCATGACCTGGTCTTTCTGAACCACCCCCTATGCCTGGTGGGGGTGGTGGCGGTGATGCTGGGGGTGGCCTTTCTCTCTCCGGTGTGCATCAACCGCAGCAATGCCTATTGGGGCATGAACGGAGAGGAAATGCGGCTGGGGAATCGAATCTTTTCCCGGTTTGGATATTATTCCAATGAGCCTCATCGAACGCTGGATATGCGCATCTATGAACAACAGCCCAACGTGTACCAGTATTATTTGAAAGGGCACAATGTGTTCGGAAGCAACGGTCGCTTGGCTCAGTGGGGCAAAGGGCCCATGGGACTGTGGGCGGCGGCGGGCAAAGGCATTTCTGCCGTCCTCACCGGGGTGGTGTACCTGTATGTGTGTCTGAAATCCTGGGCGGGAGCCTTTGGAGTGGACGGCATCACCCAGTATGTGGGTGCGGTCACCACGCTCTTTGCCGGTGTCGCCGGCCTGATGGAGACCTTGGGAGAACTCCAATGTAACGCCCGGTATCTGGCGGTCAGCCTGGAATTTCTGGACGTGGAAAACCAGATGTACCAGGGTTCCCTCACCACAGAAAAGCGCTCCGACCGCAACTATCAGGTGGAGTTCCGGGACGTGTCCTTTCGCTACCCGGACAGCGAGGCCTGGGCCCTGCGCCATGTGAACCTGAAATTCCAGGTGGGCAGCCGCCTGGCGGTGGTGGGGGAGAATGGCAGCGGCAAGTCCACCTTCATTAAGCTCCTGTGCCGCCTCTATGACCCCACCGAGGGAGAAATCCTGTTAAACGGCATCGACATCCGCAAATACCAGTACCCCGACTATATCGCCCTGTTCTCAGTGGTATTCCAGGACTTCCACCTGTTGGCCTTGCCTTTGGGGCAGAATGTGGCAGGACGCACCCAGTATGACCGGGAGCGGGTGGCCCAGTGCCTCACCCAGGCGGGGGTCATGGACCGGGTAGAGAAGATGGACCAGGGATTGGATACCTATCTCTATAAGGATTTGGAGAAGAAGGGCGTGGAGGTGTCCGGGGGCGAGGCACAGAAAATTGCCATTGCCCGGGCCCTCTATAAAGATGCCCCCTTTATCATCCTGGACGAACCCACTGCGGCCTTGGACCCCATTGCTGAGGCAGAGGTGTATAGCAAATTCGACCAGATCGCCGGAGACAAGACGGCGGTGTATATCAGCCACCGCCTGTCCTCCTGTAAGTTCTGCGACGACATCGTGGTCTTTGACCACGGCCACATCGTCCAGCAGGGGAGCCACCAGCAGTTGGTGGAGGCTGAGGGCGTGTACGCCCAGCTGTGGCAGGCGCAAGCCCAGTATTATCAAAAACAAGAGGGATGAGAAAAGATCTTCGGGTACCTGTCTAAAGTGGGCAATAGTCAAATAAAAGGCCTCAGGCTGTGCATGGTATAAGAGCACAGCCTGAGGCCTTTTGCGTATAGAACACTTGTATGATATATTTTGTGTAGAAAAGCAGAGTTTGATAAAATGGGGAAAAGCATGGAGAGATGAGGAGAGATGGTTATGCAATCCACCGTTGTGTTTCGCAGAGCACAAGAAGAAGACGCTGCGGTCATAGCCAAACTGCGCCAAGAAATTTGGTCTACCACATACCGAGGCATCTATCCTGACGACATGATCGACCAATTTGACTATGCATGGCATACCCAAAAGGATGCACAGCGTATTAAAAGCCCGGCTTATGCGGTCTATCTCATGATGCAGGAGGACCACCCAATTGGCTACATCACGCTTCATATATCTGTGCCCGCCCACTTGCTCTCCCTATACCTTCGGCAAGAGTACCAACATAGGGGGATTGGACGTCGTGCAGTTGCCTTTATCCAAGAGGTATTTCAAACACGGGGAGTCTCTACCTTCACTTGTGAATGCCAGCCGGACAATGTGCATGCCATGACCTTTTACCGTCGCTGTGGGGGTCGTGTGGTGGGGGAGGACCTGAGCAATGAGGAGAACTGGCAGAATTCTGTGACCTTTCAATTTCGTGTAGAAGAATGAGGAGTACCGCACCATGAACACACCCATTGAGATTGGCAGGGACAAGAGAAAAACAGGCCCCGTGATACGAAGCATCCGCACTATGGACGAGTGTATCGAATTTGTCAGGGGCTTTCATGGGAATGCCCAATTCTCAGACCCCATGCTCACCAATGAGGAACAATTCCAAACAAACCTGGTGAAGTGTGTGGAACATCCGGACCGGCACTGTGCGCTGGGCGTGTATCTGGGGGAGCAATTGATCGGCTTGTTCACATTTCTGGTCTTGACAGAGGAGCGATATTTGGAGATGCTCGTGGGCCTGTCCCGTGATCGCCGTGCCTATGCAGAGATGTTCCGCTATTTGGAGCGTCACTATCCGGGGTACAGCGCCGACTTTGTATTTAATCCTCGAAATCATCTGTTCTGCTATCAGCTGGGGTATCTCCGCAAGGGTATGTTAAGTTTGGGGCAAATGAGGGCGGATGGGGAACTGACGCGAGAGCAATACCAAAACCTATACGCTCAGACTGCCGCAGAGCGGGAGAAGCTCCAAGGACAGCTGGAACATGCGTCGGTTGAAGGTGGGGGAGCACCTAAGTTAGATCTGACTCAGATCAAAAAGAAGCTCGCTCAAGTGGTGGATGTATCAACGCCAAAGATTTCCGACGAGCTGGTGGAAGAGTTTGTAGAGGTGGTGACACCGGTGGAGGACTACCACTATCGCTGGAAGCTGAATTTTGGAGAAATCCAGGAGCGAGGACGTTATGACTTTCTCCATCCAGAATCCCCTCCGGTGCTGTCTTTTACCATCGATTTTGAGATGGCTCGACAATATCGCAAGGAAAATGAGCTTCCACCCCAGTTCCGCAGAAGTAGTTGGAACGATTTGTTTGTTGAAGTGTACCTATGATTGAGAAAAAGGCAAAAGAACAGACGCACTGCCATAGGGCAATGCGCCTGTTCGCGCGGATATGATAAAGAGTAGTGTTATATGCTTACTTGTCCATTGCACGGGGTTGTCTAATAGCCGCCTGCGCCGCAGCCAGCCGGGCAATGGGCACCCGGAAGGGGGAGCAGGAGACGTAGTCCAGGCCCACGTTGTGGAAGAACTGCACCGAGGAGGCCTCGCCGCCGTGCTCGCCGCACACGCCCAGCTTCAGACCGGGCTTGGTCTTGCGGCCCAGGGTGGCAGCCATCTCCACCAGGCGGCCCACACCAACCTGATCCAGGCGCTGGAAGGGATCGAACTCGTAAATCTTCTTGTCGTAGTAGGACTCCAGGAACTTTCCGGCGTCGTCACGGGAGAAGCCAAAGGTCATCTGGGTCAGGTCATTGGTACCGAAGGAGAAGAAGTCGGCCTCCTTGGCGATCTCGTCGGCAGTGAGGGCGGCTCTGGGGATCTCGATCATGGTGCCCACCTTGTACTCCAGGTTGGTGCCGGACTCGCGGATGAGCTGGTCGGCGGTCTCCACCACCACGCCCTTGACGTAGGCAAGCTCCTTGACCTCGCCCACCAGAGGGATCATGATCTCAGGCACGATGGTCCACTCGGAGTGCTTGGCCTGGACGTTCAGAGCGGCCTTGATGACGGCGCGGGTCTGCATCCGGGCGATCTCAGGATAGGTGACCGCCAGACGGCAGCCACGGTGACCCATCATGGGGTTGAACTCGTGGAGGCTGGCGATGATGGCCTTGACGTCGGCCACACTCATGAACATGGCGTTGGCCAGCTGCTGGATGTCCGGCTCGTCGGTGGGGACGAACTCGTGGAGGGGGGGATCCAGGAAGCGGATGGTGATGGGGTTGCCCTCCATGGCCTCGTACATGGCCTCAAAGTCGCCCTGCTGCATGGGCTCCAGCTTGGCCAGAGCCTTTTCCCGCTGCTCGGTGGTGTCCGAGCAGATCATTTCCCGGATGGCCAAGATGCGCTCACCCTCAAAGAACATGTGCTCGGTGCGGCACAGGCCGATGCCCTGGGCGCCAAACTTCATGGCCTGACGGGCGTCTCTGGGGTTGTCGGCGTTGGTGCGCACCTGGAGACTGCGATACTTGTCGGCCCAGGCCATAATGCGGCCAAACTCGCCGCCAATGGAGGCGTCCACAGTGGGCAGAGGCTGGCCGTAGATGTTACCGGTGGAGCCGTCCAGGCTCAGCCAGTCGCCTTCCTTGTATACACGGCCAGCCAGTTCAAACTGGCGGTTGGCCTCGTCCATCTTAATGGCGCCACAGCCGGAGACGCAGCAGGTGCCCATGCCACGGGCCACCACGGCGGCGTGGGAGGTCATGCCGCCACGGACGGTGAGAATGCCCCGGGAGGCCGCCATACCCTCGATGTCCTCGGGGCTGGTCTCCAGACGGACCAAGACAACGGGCTCGCCACGGTTGGCCCACTCCTTGGCGTCCTCGGCGGTAAACACGATACGGCCGCAGGCAGCACCGGGGGAGGCGGGAAGGGCGGTACCCACGGGGGAGGCGTTTTTCAGAGCCTCGGGGTCAAACTGGGGGTGGAGCAGAGAGTCCAGGTTGCGGGCGTCGATCATCAACACAGCCTGCTGCTCGGTGATCTGGCCTTCGTCCACCAGGTCACAGGCGATTTTCAGAGCGGCGGTGGCGGTGCGCTTGCCGTTCCGGGTCTGGAGCATGTACAGCTTGCCGTTTTCCACGGTAAACTCCATGTCCTGCATGTCGTGATAGTGGTCCTCCAGGGCCTTGGCGGCGGCCTCAAAGCGAATGTACGCCTCGGGGAACTTCTCGGCCATCTGGCTGATGGGCATGGGGGTGCGCACGCCGGCCACCACGTCCTCGCCCTGGGCGTTGACCAGGAACTCGCCCATGATCTTCTTTTCGCCGGTGGCGGGGTTGCGGGAGAAGGCCACGCCAGTGCCGCAGTTGTCGCCCATGTTGCCGAACACCATGGCCTGCACGTTGACGGCAGTACCCCAGGAGCTGGGGATGTCGTTCATACGGCGGTAGACGATGGCACGGGGGTTGTTCCAGGAGCGGAACACGGCGTTGACAGCGCCCATCAGCTGCTCCTTGGGGTCGGTGGGGAAGTCGGCGCCGACTTTTTCCTTGTACTCGGCCTTGAACTGCTCGGCCAACTCTTTCAGGTCGTCGGCGGTAAGCTCCACGTCCTGGGTGACGCCTCGGGCGTGCTTCATCTCGTCGATGAGCTCCTCAAAATACTTCTTACCCACTTCCATGACCACGTCGGAGTACATCTGGATGAAGCGGCGATAGCAGTCATAGGCCCAGCGGGGATTGCCGGACTTCTCGGCCATGACCTGAACCACCTCTTCGTTGAGGCCCAGGTTCAGGATGGTGTCCATCATGCCGGGCATGGAGGCCCGAGCGCCGGAGCGGACAGAGACTAGCAGGGGATTCTCGTGATCGCCGAACTTCTTGCCGGTGATCTCTTCCATCTTGACGATATATTCCAGAATCTGCTCTTGGATTTCCGGAGCAATGGCCTGACCGTCCTCATAGTAACGGGTGCAAGCCTCAGTGGTAATGGTAAATCCCTGGGGAACGGGCATGCCCAAGTTGGTCATCTCGGCCAGGTTGGCGCCCTTGCCGCCCAACAATTCTCTCATGTTGCCGTTTCCTTCGGAAAACAAATAGACATACTTGTGAGACATATACATTCCTCCGTTTTCGTGTGCTGCCCTTTACCAGGGAAAAGCTTATGATGACATTCTAGATAGATGTGACCAAAAAGTCAAGAAGAATTTCGTGCGGTTTGTGCAAAGTGGCGATGTCGATTGGGTAAAAATGTGAGAAAAAGGCTTCTGTGCAAAAACGCGAAAATGGCGCTTCTCAAGGTTGTGAACTTGATTTTTGCGATGAAAATTTGCATCGGTGCAAAAATCCGTTGACAAAATAGCGGTTCATGCTATACTGAACACAGAATTACTTCCGTAGATAGTTTTAGGAAAAAAGGCAGGGAAGGACAACCTTTTTTCTCCACTGGGCCGGGGTGGTTTCAGCCGGACGAATCGAAAGAAAAGGGGAATGAACAATGGGTTACACCAAGGAAGACATCATTCGCATTGTCAAGGAAGAGGACATTAACTTCATTCGCATGCAGTTTACCGACATTTTCGGTCAGCTGAAGAATGTGGCCATCACCGCCTCCCAGATTGAGAAGGCTCTGAACAACCAGATCACTCTGGACGGCTCCTCCATCGAGGGCTTTGTGCGCATCAACGAGTCTGACCAGTATCTGTACCCCGATCTGGACAGCTTTGCCATCTTCCCCTGGCGTCCCCAGCACGGCCGTGTGGCCCGGCTGATCTGCGACGTGTACAACCCCGACGGCACTCCCTTTGTGGGCGATCCCCGTGGCGTTCTCAAGCGGGTGCTGAAGAAGGCCCACGACATGGGATATGACGCCTTCAACGTGGGTCCCGAGCCCGAGTTCTTCCTCTTCAAGACCGATGAGGAGGGCCGCCCCACCACCAAGACCAACGACGAGGCCGGTTACTTTGACCTGGGCCCCCTGGACCACGGCGAGTCCACCCGTCGAGAGATCTGCCTGGCCCTGGAGAAGATGGGCTATGAGATCGAGGCCTCTCACCACGAGGTGGCCCCCGGTCAGCACGAGATCGACTTCAAGTACTCCGACGCTGTGCAGTGCGCCGATAAGATCATGACCTTCAAGTTGGCGGTGAAGACCATCGCCCAGAAGAACGGTCTCCACGCCACCTTTATGCCCAAGCCCATTTTTGGCATTGCCGGTTCCGGTATGCACGTGAACATGTCCCTGTTCCGCAACGGCAAGAACGTGTTCTATGATGAGAACGGCGACAAGAAGCTGTCCCACGAGGCCTACGCCTTCATGGCTGGCATTCTCCACCACATGAAGGGCATCACCGCCATCGCCAACCCCCTGGTCAACTCCTACAAGCGTCTGGTGCCCGGCTATGAGGCCCCCTGCTATATGGCCTGGTCTGCCTCTAACCGTTCCGCCCTCATTCGTATCCCCGCCGCCCGTGGCCAGTCCACCCGCGTGGAGCTGCGCAGCCCCGATCCCGCCTGCAACCCCTATCTGACCCTGGCCGTGTGCCTGGCTGCCGGTCTGGACGGCATTGAGCGGAATCTGACCCTCCCCGCCGAGATCACCGAGAACATCTTCGACATGACCCCCGCCACCCGCAAGCGCCGGGGCATCGAGGCCCTGCCCGGCTCTCTGGACGAGGCTCTGGTGCTGATGAAGAAGGACAAGCTCATCATGTCCACTCTGGGTGAGCACGTGGCCTGCCAGTTTATCGCCGGCAAGGAGAGAGAATGGGAGGAATATCGCACTCGTGTGTCTAGCTGGGAGCTGGACAAGTACATGATCAACTATTGATCGCTCCCGCTGCCCTTGGGCAACAGGTGATGGGAGGAGTGTGAGATCTTGTGCAAAAAGTAATCGTAGCCTTTGAAAACCGCAAGACAGCGGCCAGCATATCAGAGGTATTGGAGAGCGGCGGCGTGGCAGAGTGTGTGGTGTGCCACAGCGCCTCCGAGGTGCGCCGCCTGGTGAACAAACAGGGGCTGGGCGTGGTGGTGTGCGGGTTCAAGTTCCCCGATGGAGCGGGGGAGGACCTGTACTACGACTTGCCGCAACAGTGCGTGATGCTGATGGTGGCCCCCCAGAATCGGCTGGAGCTGTGCGAAACCGAGGAGATCTTCCAGCTGCCTGCCCCGGTGAGTCGGGGAGACCTGCTGGCGTCGGTGCGGATGCTGCTGCAATTTGCCCGCCGTCGGGTCTCCAAGTACCCGGTGCACATCCACCGCAGTGAGGAGGAGAACCAGCTGGTGGCTCAGGCCAAGGCGCTGCTCATGGACCGACACGGCATGACAGAGGCACAGGCCCACCGCTTTCTGCAAAAGGAGAGCATGGACCACGGCTCCAAGCTGGCGGAGACTGCCCGCATTGTGCTGGGAAATTCAATATAAATGGATTGGCGAGGAACAGCCCCCGGGCTGTTCCTCGCTTTTTTCGGGTATCTCTCCTTCCTTCCCTTCATATAACACCAGGGAAGGGAGTGGTGGTATGAACTTCACCAAAATGCACGGGCTGGGCAACGACTATATCTTTCTCTACTGTCCCCAGGGGGAGCCGGAGGGGGCGGAGGAGCTGGCCCGGCAGCTGTCCCACCGCCATACCGGGGTGGGGGGAGACGGGCTGATCTGCATTTGCCCATCGGAGACCGCAGACTTCCGCATG
Source organism: Pseudoflavonifractor sp. An176 (assembly GCF_002160435.1). Classification (NCBI taxonomy): domain Bacteria; kingdom Bacillati; phylum Bacillota; class Clostridia; order Eubacteriales; family Oscillospiraceae; genus Pseudoflavonifractor; species Pseudoflavonifractor sp. An176. The sequence continues at coordinate 23,400 of NZ_NFKO01000002.1, forward strand.
GCCATGTTCAACGCCGACGGCTCCCGGGGGACCATGTGCGGCAATGGCATCCGCTGCCTGGGCAAGTACGTATACGACCGGAAGCTGACCACGAAGACCTGCCTCACCGTGGAGACCGGGGGTGGTGTCCGCACCGTGGACCTTCAAGTGGAGGGAGGAACGGTGGCGGAAGTCACCGTGGATATGGGAGTGCCCCAGGTGGGCAAGCCCATGGCCTTGCAAGTGGAGGGCATCCAGGTGGAGGGCACTCCTGTGTGGATGGGGAATCCCCACCTGGTGTGTCTGGTGGAGGATGTAGCGGCGGTGGACGTGACACGTCTGGGGCCCCAGCTGGAGTACCATCCCAAGCTGTTCCAGCAGGTGAATGTGGAGTTTGTGGCCCCCCAGGACAGGGGGCGAATTGCCATGCGGGTGTGGGAGCGGGGCAGTGGGGAGACTATGGCCTGCGGCACCGGAGCCAGCGCTGCCCTGGCCGCTCTGGCCTCCTCTGGTGTGACGGAACGGAGGGCGGTGGTGTCCCTGCCCGGCGGGGAGCTGTCCATCTCCTGGGGGGAGGATGGGCACGTGCATATGACGGGACCTGCTGTGACGGTGTTCGACGGTGAACTTGCCCATTGACCCCGGGTGGAAGATGTTGTACAATAAGCGGAGAATTTTAATGCTGTAAACAGCTGAATACAGGAGGAACACCCATGGCCACCATCAACGAAAACTATTTGAAATTGCCCGGCAGCTATCTCTTCTCGGAAATCGCCCGGAGAGTGGCGGCGTATGCCCAGGCAAACCCGGATAAATCCATCATTAAGCTGGGGATTGGAGACGTGACCCGGCCTCTGGCTCCCGCTGTCACCGAGGCCATGCACAAGGCGGTGGACGAGATGGCCACCGGGGCTGGCTTCCACGGCTACGGCCCCGAGCAGGGCTATGAGTTCCTGCGCTCCGCCATTGCCCAGTACGATTACGCCGCCCGGGGCGTCACCATTGCCCCCGATGAGATTTTTGTCTCCGATGGCGCCAAGAGCGACTGCGGCAACATTGGAGATATCTTTGGTGTGGACAACGTGGTGGCTGTGTGCGACCCCGTGTACCCCGTGTACGTGGACACCAACGCCATGGCAGGCCGAGCCGGAGACTATGACGAGGCCAGCCAGCACTGGTCCAAGCTGGTGTATATGCCCTGCACCGCCGAAAATGGCTTCTCTCCCGCCATTCCGGAGGAGAAGGTGGACCTCATCTACCTCTGCTTCCCCAATAACCCCACCGGAGCGGTGGCCAGCCGGGAGCAGCTGGAGGCGTGGGTGGCCTACGCCAACGCCAACGATGCGGTGATTCTCTACGACTCCGCCTATGAGGCCTTCATCACCCAGGAGGATGTTCCCCACACCATCTTTGAAATTGAAGGGGCCAAGACCTGTGCCATTGAGTTCCGCTCCTTCTCCAAGACCGCCGGCTTCACCGGCACCCGCTGTGCCTACACCGTGGTGCCCAAGGAGCTGGTGCGGGGCGGGGCCTCCCTCAACAGCCTGTGGAATCGCCGCCAGTGCACCAAGTTCAACGGGGTGCCCTACGTGGTGCAGCGGGGCGCTGAGGCCGTGTACTCTCCCGAAGGCCAGGCCCAGGTGAAGGAGACCATCGCCTACTACCAGCGCAACGCCCAGGTCATCCGGGAGGGGCTGACGAAAGCGGGCCTCACCGTGTCCGGCGGCGTCAACGCCCCCTATATCTGGGTTAAAACCCCGGAGGGAATGGGCTCCTGGGAGTTCTTTGACCTGCTGCTGGAGAAGGCCAACGTGGTCACCACCCCTGGTGCAGGCTTTGGCCCCAGCGGCGAGGGTTACATCCGAGTCACCGCCTTCGGCGATGCCCAGGCCACTCAGGAGGCTGTGGCACGCATCGTGTCTGTGCTGGGCTAAATTTCATAGAATCGTTCGAGAACTGTCTCGCCACCCGGCGGGGCAGTTCTTTGTTTGCCTGTCATACCCCGGGACAGGCCCTCATACAATGGGGTGTACCATACGAAAGGGAGGGAGTTACATGGTGGACAGCCCATTTCAGCAGGTGGTTGCCCTGATGCCTCAACATCTCCGGTGTGCCCTCAAACAGCTGCCCCAGGAGAAGCGGGAACGGGCGGAGGAGATCCGCCTGCGTCAGGGATTTCTGCCCACGGTGTTGGACGGAGACGAAGAACAAGACGTGGGAGAGCTGGTGGTGACGGGGGAACTGCTCCGGCAGGTGCTGGAACAGGCCAGCCAGGCCTCTGCCCACACGGTGCTGGATCAGGTGCAGCGGGGGTTTCTCACCCTGCGGGGCGGGCACCGCATTGGCATCTGCGGCACCGCTGTGGTGCGGGATGGAAAGGTGGCCACCTTGCGGGAGATTTCCTCCCTGTCTGTGCGCATTGCCCGCCCGGTGGTGGGACAGGCTGAGGCCCTGCTTCCCCAGCTGATGGAGGGGGAGCGGCTGCAAAATACCCTGATTTTTGCTCCGCCGGGGGCGGGGAAGACCACCCTGCTCCGGGACCTGGTGCGGGGGCTGTCCGACGGGGTGGCCGCGCCTCCGCTGCGTCTGGCAGTGGCAGACGAGCGGGGAGAGATTGCCGCCATGTGGCAGGGTGCCCCTCAGATGTATGTGGGGCGGCACACCGACATTCTGGACGGGTGCGGCAAGGCCGCTGCGGTGTCCATTCTGCTGCGAGGCATGAATCCACAGGTCATTGCCATGGATGAGATCACCCAGATGGAGGATGTGGAGGCCATGGTCCAGGCGGTGGGGTGTGGGGTATCCCTGCTGGCCACTGCCCACGGGGCATGTATGGAGGATTTCCAACGGCGTCCGGTGTATCGCCGCCTGTGGCAGTCCGGAGTATTCCGCCGGGTGGTGCTGCTGGGAGGCAGCGGAACAAACCGCACCGCCCGGGTGGAGGTGGTGGCATGATCCGTCTGATGGGGGCCGCCTGTTTGGCCTGCGGGGCCATGGGCCTGGGGCTGGGGGCCATCGCCCATTTGGATGGGCGGGTGCGAGATTTGCGGGGCCTGTTGGTGGGGCTGGAGTGTGTGCAGCGGGAGCTGTCCTGGAAGCTGGCCCCGCTGCCCGATGCGTTGAACCTGGCCGCCCAACAGTGCCAGGGAGCCCCGGGGGAGTTTTTTACCCTGTGCGCCCATGGGGCCCAGAACCTGCGGGGCCGCACCTTTGCCCAAGTGTGGCAGCAGGCGGGGGAGGCCAGCCAGATGCGGCTGGAGCAGCTGGACGTGGAGCTGTTGGATGCCTTGGGGGCCGTGCTGGGCCAGTACGACGGGGAGAGCCAGCGCCAGGCGGTGGAGCACACCCGGGAGCAGCTGGAGGAGCAGCTGGCGCAGGCTTGTGAGCAGCGGCGGCGGTTGGGCCGGGTATACGGCGCCCTGGGGGTGACGGCCGGGGCGGTTTTGATGATCTTATTCGTATAAGGAGACACCTAGGGATGAATGTGGACTTAATTTTTAAAATCGCTGCCATTGGCATTTTGGTCTCGGTGCTCAACCAGGTGCTGGCCCGGTCTGGACGGGATGAGATGGCCACCATGACCACCCTGGTGGCTCTGGTGGTGGTGCTGATGATGGTGGTACAGGAGATCAGCGCCCTCTTTGACCTGGTGAAGACCCTGTTTGACTTATGAGCCAGATGGTCATGGTGTCGGGGGGCGTGCTGGTGGCGGTGGTGTGTGGGGTGGTGGTGCGCAAGCAGGCCCCGGAGATCGCCCTGGTGCTCACCCTGTGTGCCGCCGTGGCCGTGTTGGTGGCGGTGTCTGGGGAGCTGGGGCTGATTGTGGGCTATATCCAACGGCTGGCCGAAGCGGGCGGAATCTCTCAGGAGCTCATCGCTCCGGTGATGAAGACCACAGGTATCGCCATGCTGTGCAAATTCACCGCGGACTTCTGCCGGGACGCCAAGGAAAACGGCTTGGCCAGCGCCGTGGAGCTGGCGGGGACGGTGTTGGGCCTGGTGGCGGCCATGCCCCTACTCCAGGGGGTGCTGTCGCTGCTGGAAGAACTGCTGAGTTAGGAGGGAAGAGCATGCGGTGGATGTGGGCGCTGTGTCTGGCGCTGCTGCTGTGTGTGGTTCCGGCCCGGGCCGTCTCCACAGACCAGGTGTTGGAGGGGCAGGAGGACGCCTTGGGCATTGAGGAGATGGAGCGGGAGGCCGAACAGCAGGGGGGCAGCGCCGTCTATGGGGAGAGCCTGGACGAAGGGCTCCAGGGCCTGGTGGAGACGGGAAAGGGGGAGATGTTCGGCATCGTCCGGGCTGGGGTGCGTTCGGCCACCATCCTCTTTGTCATTCTCCTGCTGTGCGGACTGGCCCAGACGGTGTACGACGCTGGAGGGGGAGAGGAGATCCCAGTGGTGTCCCTGGCGGGGGCCCTAGCGGTGACGGTGGCAGCGGTGGCGGACATGTCCTCCCTGTTGGGGTTGGGGTGTACCGCCATGGAGCGCATGACCGCCTTTGCCACGGTGCTGTTGCCGGTGGTGGCGGGGGCCACCGCGGCCACCGGGGCCATTGCCGGGGCGGCGGCCCGTCAGATGGCGGCGGCGGGGTTTTCCAGCCTGTTGATGAACGTCATCCAGCGGGTGCTGCTGCCCATGGTCTACGGGTACGTGGCAGCCAGTGTGGCGTGGGCGGCTCTGGGCAATCCGGGGCTCAAGCAGATGGCCGGGTGGCTGAAATGGGTGGCCACCTCGGTGTTGGTGGTGCTGATGATGGTGTTTGTTGGATATTTATCCATGAGCGGAGTGGTGTCCGGGTCGGTGGATGCCATGTCCATGAAGGTGGCCAAGTTTGCCATCTCCGGGGCCATTCCGGTGGTGGGGGGCATTTTGTCCGACGCCTCGGAGACCATTTTGGCCTCGGCTGGGATATTGCGCAGCTCGGTGGGGGTGTTTGGGATGGTGACCATCTTGGGGATCTGTCTGGTGCCGGTGCTCCAGCTGCTGGTGCACTATCTGCTCTATAAGCTGGTGGCGGCCCTGGCGGCCACCATAGGCCAGAGCCGGGTGTGCGGACTGGTGGAGCAGATTGGCGGGGCCTTTGGCCTTATCATGGGGATGACCGGAGCCTGTGCGCTGCTACTGTTGGTGACCCTGGTGTCCTCGGTATCGGCGGTGACCGGATGAGCGGCTGGATGGAGCAGTGGCTGCTGGGTGTGGCCTGTGCGTCCATGGTGATGGTGGTGTCGGGGGCCTTGGTGAAGGGGGGCGGCGGACAGCGGGTGTGCAAGCTGGTGGGCAGCCTGTTGTTGCTGCTGGTGACCCTGGGGCCCATGGTGGGCATGGAAGAAGAGGACTGGCAGGAGCTGCTGCAATGGGATACCCAGGCCATGGAGGAGGCAGAGGAGACGCTGATGGAACAAAATCAATTGCTGTATGAATCCATCATAGAGGAGGAAACCGGCGCATATATTTTGGACAAGGCGGAATCGCTGGGTGTGACGTGTCAGGTGGAGGTGGTGGTTGCATGGGATGACGAGATACCGCAGCCGTGGTCAGCCTGCTTAACAGGGACCTGGACCCAAGCGCAGAGAGACGCCCTGGCGGACATGATGCAGGCGGACCTGGGGATTCCCTATGAGCGCCAGAGCTTTGAGGTGATATCGGGGTGAAGCGGAATTGGAACATGCCCAATGGAGAGCAGTGGCGCAGCTGGCTGCGGCAATACAAGCTGGTGCTGATTCTGGCCGTGGTGGGGCTGGTGCTGGTGGCCTGGCCCACCCAGCGCAGCGCTACCTCGAGCCCGGACACCCAGGGCCAGGAGGCAGAGGAGGAGTCCTTCTCGGTGGAAGAGCTGGAACAGCGGCTGGCTCAGGCCATCTCCCGCATCCAAGGGGCGGGGGACGCCACGGTGCTCCTCTCCCTGGACCAGGGGGTGGAGCGGGTGCTGGCTGAGGACCGGGTGGAAGAGCAGGGAGAGAAGGAGAGCTCCCAGGAGCAGACCACGGTGATCTGCGACGGGGAGGATGGAGAGGAAGTGGTTGTGCTGACCCAGTATTACCCCAGTTTTCGAGGGGCGCTGGTGGTGTGCCCAGGCGGGGACGACCCCCAGGTGCAGCTGGCCATCACCCAGGCGGTGTCGGCTCTCACCGGGCTGGGCTCGGACCGGATTACCATATGTGCGGGCGACTGAATTCGATGTCATTTAGGAGGTAGAAGGATGAGCGTTTGGAAACGCAATGCAGTGGTGTTGGCCATCGTGCTGTTTGTGGGGGTGGCGGTGTATCTCAACTGGTCCTACAACAACCAACTCACCGGAGAGGGCAGCGGCACCGACGGCAGTGACGGCAAGGTGCTGGGCCAGACCACCCTGGTCAATGGCGTGGACGAGGAGCGGGATGGAGAGACGGCGGAGAGCCAGACGGAGGAGGAGACGGGCAGCGGCTACTTTGCCAGCGCCCGGCTCAACCGGCAGCAGGCCCGGGACAGCGCCCTGGAGCTGTTGCAGGAGGCGGCAGCCGACGAGAAGGCGGACCAGAAGGTGGTGGATGAGGCCAACGCCTCCATCCAGACCATGGCCGACGACACCCTCTCGGAGGCCCAGGTGGAGAACCTGGTCACCGCCAAGGGGTACGGAGACTGTGTGTGCTTCATTGGAGAGGACGGAGTCAACCTGGTGGTGTCCTCCACAGACCAGGGCCTGAGCGAGACGGACATTGCGAAAATCGTGGAGATTGTGCGGGAAGAAACGGGACTCAGCGCAGATCAGATCAAGATCATTGAGGCCAAACCCTAGAAAAACAGGATTGTATTTTAGGCCTTGCGGTGGTATAATGTCTCCAGTTATCTGAAACCGGGCGGACGTTTGGCTGCCCTGAGAACGAAGAAGGAGCGTGAGGCAGTATGGCCGAAGGCAAGGAATATATCTCCCGCCAGGAAGAGCTGGGAAGCGTGAACATCTCTGAGGAGGTTCTGGCCGTCATCGCCGGGGCAGCAGCCATGGAAGTGGACGGCGTGAGTGCTCTGGGCACCACCCTGACCAACGACGTGGCGGCTCTGGTGACCCGCAAGAGCGTGGCCAAGGGCGTCCACCTGGAGGTGGAGGGCGAGGCCGTGATGGTGGATGTCACCATTTTGGTCAAGTACGGCTATGTGGTGCCCGAGGTGGCCAAGAACGTGCAGGACGCCATTCAGAACGCAGTGATGAACACCAGCGGCCTGGATGTGGCCGGGGTCAACGTCACCGTGTCCGGCGTGACCTTCCAGAAGTAAACAAACAAGGCGGAGCCGCTGCGTGATGTGCGCAGCGGCTCTTTTGCGTTTTGCACAGGGAATCTGCGGGGAATGGGGCTGGGTTGCCCATTTGTCCAAATTCGTCGCAGGGGGCGGGAAAGGGGTTTTCTTTTCCCACCATTGCGTGTATAATCAATGTATATACACATTGGGGGAGTATACCCCTTTTAGATTAGGCGGCGGGTGAGCCGCGAAAGGATGAAGGTTCCATGACCAGAAAAACAGCCCGGGAAATTGCGATGCATCTCACCTTTGAGCTGGCGTTTTCCAACCTGAAGGCGGACCAGCTGCTGGAGCGGGAGCTGACGGAAGAGGCCTTTGCAGCCAGAGGCCAGGAGGAAGAGCTGTACGCCCAGTTCCCCGGCGAAGGGCTCAAAGAGTATATTGTCACCCTGGTGCGCGGGGTGGCCGACCACGGTGCCGAGCTGGACGGCTACATTGAGCGCCACGCCAAGGGATGGCGGTTCTCCCGCATCGACCGGGTGGCGGCGGCCATCATGCGCTTGACCATGTACGAGATTTTGTACATGCCCGATGTGCCCAACAAGGTGGCCATCAACGAAGCGGTGGAAATTTCCAAGAAGTACCTGGATGAGGACGTGGTGCGGTTTGTCAACGGTATCTTGGGCGCATTCGTCCGGGAGGAGTTTCCCCAGGAACAGGACTGACGAGAAGACAACGAGGGAGGGGACAAGGATGGCAGGAATGTGTTTGGGATTTGACACCAGCAACTATACCACGTCGGCGGCGGTGTTTGACGGCAGAGTGGGGGTAAACCACGGCCGTCTCCTGACGGTGCAGGAGGGCTCCCTGGGTCTGCGTCAGAGCGAGGCGGTGTTTCAGCACGTCAAGCGTCTGCACCTGATGACCGAGGCGCTGCGGGCCGAAGGGGCCATTGGAGAAATCCGGGCCGTGGGCGCCTCCACCCAGCCCCGGGAAGTGGAGGGGTCTTACATGCCCTGCTTCCTGGTGGGCGAGGGACAGGGGCGGTCTCTGGCCGCCGCTCTGGGCGTGCCCTTCTATCCCTGTTCCCATCAGCAGGGCCACATTGCGGCAGCCGCCTGGTCGGCGGGGCGGGAGGACTTGATGGACCAGCCCCACCTGGCCTGGCACCTGTCCGGCGGCACCACCGAGTTGTTGGTGGTGCATCCCCACGGGCACACCGTCCAAGCCGAGCTCATCGGCGGCACCTCGGACATCTCCGCGGGCCAGCTGGTGGACCGCATCGGCGTGATGCTGGGCCTGGACTTCCCAGCGGGAAAGGCCATGGACGTGCTCAGCCGGGACTCTCAGGAGGAGAAGTACTTTGTGGTAAAGACCAAGGAGGGCTCCTTCTCCCTGTCCGGCATGGAGAATAAGATCAAGGGCATGGCAGAGGCCGGGGTAGCCCCCGCCGATGTGGCCCGCTTTACCTTTGAGACTCTGGCCTCGGTGCTGGCCCGCACCACCGCCTGGGCCCAGAAAAAATACGGAAACCTGCCGGTGCTGTGCTCCGGCGGCGTGGCCTCCAACTCTCTGCTGCGCAGTCGCCTGGAGCCCCTGGGGGCCATCTTTGCGCCGCCCCAGTACTCCACGGACAACGCCTTGGGGGTGGCCATCCTGGCCCACCGGGCGGTGGAACGGGGGATTGAGTCGTGAGCGGCGCCCAACTACCCGTCTATTCCGTCTCCCAGGTCAACGGGTATCTCAAGGAGCTGGTGGACGGCGACCCCCTGCTGCGGGGGCTTCTGGTGCGGGGCGAGGTGTCCAACTACAAGTGCTACCCCTCCGGGCACCACTACTTCTCCCTCAAGGATGAGCAGGGGAGCATCCGCTGCGTCATGTTTCGGGGGGATGCGGCCCGGCTGCGCTTTAAACCCGTCAACGGCCTGTCGGTGATTGCCTACGGCCGGGTGTCCGTCTATCCCCGGGATGGCCAGTACCAGTTGTACTGTACCCAGCTGATGGAGGATGGGCGGGGAGCCCTGGACCGGGCCTTCGAGGAGCTGAAAAAGAAGCTGGAGGCCCAGGGCCTCTTTGACCCGGCCAAGAAGCAGTCATTGCCCGCCTATCCTAGGCGTATCGCCCTGGTGACTTCCCCGGCGGGGGCTGCAGTGCGGGACATGATTCGCATTTTGCGCCAGCGCTGGCCCCTGACCGAGGTGTTGGTGGTGCCGGTGCGGGTGCAGGGGGAGGGGGCGGCAGAGGAGATCGCCGCCGCCATCCACCAGGTGAACAACCGAGATGACATCGATCTCATCATCACCGGCCGAGGCGGTGGCTCCCGGGAGGACCTGTGGGCCTTCAACGAGGAGCCGGTGGCCTGGGCCATTGCCCTGTCCAACATCCCCGTCATCTCGGCGGTGGGCCATGAGCCGGATGTGACCATCTCCGACTACGTGGCGGATCTGCGGGCCTCCACTCCCTCCAACGCCGCCGAATTGGCGGTGCCCGACCAGCAACAGGAGCGGCAGCGGCTGGAGGGGCTCACCCTCCGGCTGAGACAGGCCATGGAGGTCCAGCTGGACCGGGACCGGAAGGAACTGCGACGTCTGGAGCAGAGCCGGGTGCTGCGCAACCCCGTGGCGGTGGTGGATGACCAGCGTATGCGTTTGGATGGTGTGCAGCGCCGTCTGGCCATGGCCTTGGAGCGCACCTTGCGCCGGGGCCGGGTGGAGCTGGCGGGGCTGGCGGGCCGGGTGGATGCCATGAGCCCGCTGAAGGTGCTCAGCCGGGGCTATGCCATCGCCAAGGCAGAGGGGCGGGCGGTGACTACGGTGGAGCAGGTACAACCTGGCCAGGCCATGGACGTGCTGGTGGCAGATGGCGTGTACCACTGCCGGGTGGAAGAAAAGGAGGAACAGCAGTGGCGGTAACAAAGAAGAGCTTTGAGGAATCCATGAAGCGGCTGGAGGAGATTGTCTCCCAGCTGGAGCGAGGCGAGTCCAGCCTGGACCAGTCGCTGAAACTGTTTGAAGAGGGGACCGGTCTGGCCGCCCACTGCACCCAGATGCTGGACCAGGCCGAGCAGAAGGTCCGCCTGCTGCTGGGCGGAGAGGCCCAGGAGGAGGTCCCCTTCCAGGAAGGAGAACAAAACGATGGACTATGAGGCACAATATGAGCAGGCCCGCCAGATGGCGGAGCAGGCCCTGAAAGAGAGCCTTTTGGATATGGGCCCCCACCAGGAGCTGTTGCAGGCTATGCGGTACAGCCTGTTGGCCGGGGGCAAGCGGATTCGTCCGGTGCTGGTGTTGAAGTTCTGTGAGGCCCTGTGCGGGTCCATGGAGCCCGCTGTGGACTACGCCGTGGCCGTGGAGATGCTCCATACCTATTCCCTCATCCACGACGACCTGCCCTGTATGGACAACGACGACCTGCGCCGGGGCAAGCCCACCTGCCACAAGGTGTACGGAGAGTGCACCGCTGTGCTGGCTGGAGATGCCCTCCAGGCGGAGGCCTTTTCCCGGCTGGCCACCTCCCGGCGCACCCAGCGTGTGGAGTCCAACGGCGAGGCCTGTGCCGTGCTGGCCCAGGCGGCGGGTGCTATCCAGGGCATCTGTGCCGGGCAGTACCTGGATATGAACGGGGACAACCAGACCGAGGAGCGGCTGAACCTGGTGCACAGCTGGAAGACGGCGGCCCTTCTCAAGGCCGCTTGCCTGCTGGGCCTGACTGCCTCCCCGGTGGCTCCCACCATGGCACAGTGGAAGGCGGCCAAGGAGTACGCCCAGGGCCTGGGTATGGCGTTCCAAATTCGGGACGACATGCTGGACGAGGAGTCCACCACCCAGCAGCTGGGCAAGCCCGTGGGGTCTGACCGGGAGAACGGCAAGGTGACCTATGTCACCCTGTATGGCCTGGACTCCTGCCAGGAGCTGGTGCAGCGGTATACCCACCGGGCCAAGCTGGCGGTGCAGGAGGCGTTCCCGGACACAGGTGAGTTCCTCTGCGCTCTGGCGGATGCCCTGGCCAAGCGGGACCACTAAAAAGGGAGGTATACGCCATGATCTCACCCATCTTATTTCTGGCTGTGGCCGCCTGGGCCATTGCCCAGGCGTTGAAGATGCTCATCTCCGTGGTGGTCTACCGCAAGGTGGACTGGAGCTACCTGTTCACCGGCGGCGGAATGCCCAGTTCCCACTCGGCTCTGGTGTGTGCCTGTGCCTCTGGTATCGGCATGACCGCCGGGTTTGACCAGCCGGTGTTCGCCCTGGCGGTGGTGGTGGCCTTTGTGGTGATGTACGACGCCGCCAACGTCCGCAAGGAGACGGGAGAGCAGGCCAAAATCCTCAACTACATCATGAAAAACTGGGATGAATACAAGCCAGAGCTGTTTGCCGAGGAACTCAAGGAGCTCATCGGCCACACCCCGCTGCAAGTGGCAGCCGGGGCAGTTCTGGGTGTCGTCGTGGGGACAGCTGGAGCGTATTTTCTGCTGTAACCCCCATACAGGAAGGAGTGGAGCCGCGTGTTGCCTCAGCAATACAGCGAGATGACAGACCAACAGGCCAGACAGCTGTGCCAGCAGCTGCGGGTACAGATGATCCAGACGGTCTCCAAGACCGGGGGACACCTGGCCTCCAGTCTGGGCGTGGTGGAGATCTTGGTGGCGGTGCACCGGGTCTTTGACCTGGATGTGGACCGTCTGGTCTTTGACGTGGGCCACCAGTGCTACGCCCACAAGCTCCTCACCGGGCGGGGCTCGGCCATGAACACCCTGCGGAAGTTCGGCGGCCTGTCCGGCTTCCCCAAGCCCCACGAGAGCCGGGCAGACGCCTTCATTGCCGGCCACGCCTCCAACTCGGTGTCCGTGGCCCTGGGCATGGCCCGGGCCCGTACCGTCAACAAGGAAGACTACAGCGTGCTGGCCCTCATCGGGGACGGCGCGCTCACCGGTGGACTGGCCTTTGAGGGCCTGGCCGATGCGGGCAGCAGCGGCGAGCCCATCATTGTCATCCTCAACGACAATGGCATGTCCATCACCAAGAGCGTGGGCGGCGTGGCCGCCCACCTGTCCCGCCAGCGCCTCAAACCCCAGTACCTGCACCTGAAAAAGCTCTACCGCAGTGTCACCGGGAAAAATGCCGTGGGACAAGCGGTTTACAAGGTCACCCACCGGGCCAAGAAGATGGTGAAGGACGCCATCTTGGGCTACTCCATGTTTGAGGACATGGGCTTTACCTACCTGGGCCCTGTGGACGGCCACGACGTGAGCTACCTTACCCGGATGTTCCGCTACGCCAAGGAGCTCAATTGCCCGGTGCTGCTCCACGTCAAAACTGTAAAGGGGAAGGGCTATACACCGGCAGAACGCCAACCGGATCAGTTCCACGGGGTGGGCCCCTTTGATGTGGAGAAGGGGCTGGCGGTGTCCAAGGCAGGGGGCGCTAACTTCTCCTCGGTGTTTGGGGAGACCATGTGCCAGCTGGCTGAGGAAAAACCGGAGCTGGTGGCCATCACGGCAGCTATGCGGCTGGGCACTGGCCTGGACGAGTTTGCCCGCCGCTATCCCCAACGATTCTTTGACGTAGGTATCGCCGAGGGCCACGCGGTGGCCATGACTGGAGGTCTGGCCAAGCAGGGAGCCCTGCCGGTGTTTGCGGTGTACTCTACGTTCTTACAGCGGGGCTATGACATGCTCATCCACGACATGGCCCTGCAAAACCTCCACGTCATCCTGGCCGTGGACCGGGCGGGCCTGGTGGGAGAGGACGGCGAGACCCACCACGGCGTGTTTGATGTGGGCTTTTTGTCCACGGTGCCCGGGATGCAGATTTTATGCCCTGCCAGCTTTGCCGAGCTGCGGGCCATGCTCCGCCATGCGGTGTGTGAGATGACCGGCCCGGTGGCCATTCGTTATCCCCGGGGCGGGGAAGGGCAGTGGACCCAGGTGGCCGGGGTGGACGGCACCACGGTGATTCAAGAGGGCACCGATGTGACCTTGGTGGCCTATGGCACTATGGTGGACCAGGTGCTCCAGGCCGCCCAGCTCTTGGAGCAGCGGGGGCACTCCGTAGCGGTGGTGAAGCTCAACAGCATCCGTCCCCTGGATATGGGCCCCATCCGCCGCCTGTGTGAGCAAACCGGGCGGCTCATTGTAGCCGAGGAGTGCAACGACTCCGGCTGCGTGGGACGTACCATCATCTCCGAGCTGGCCCTGGCCGGGGTGCCTGTGAAGGCGGCCCTGATGAATCTGGGAGACCAGTTTGTGCCCCAGGGCTCGGTGGCCCAGCTGCGGGAGATGACCGGCATCGACGGGGCAGGAATTTGTCAAAAAGCAATGGAGGTGATCGCCAATGGCTAAAAAACGCTTGGATGTGCTGATGGTGGAGAAGGGGCTGGTGGAGAGCCGCCAAAAGGCCCAGGCCATCATCATGGCCGGACAGGTTTATTCTGGGGAGAAGCGCCTGGACAAGGCGGGGATGACCCTGGATGAGGATACGGCCCTGGAGGTGCGGGGCCAGACCCTGCGCTACGTCAGCCGGGGCGGGTTGAAGCTGGAGAAGGCGATGAAGCACTTCCCCATTGACCTGCTGGGCAAGACGGCGGCGGACATTGGCGCCTCCACCGGAGGCTTCACCGACTGTATGCTGCAAAACGGGGCGGCCAAGGTGTACGCCGTGGACGTGGGCTATGGCCAGTTGGCCTGGTCGCTGCGCAGTGATGAGCGGGTGGTGGTGCTGGAGCGCACCAATGCCCGGTACCTGTCTCATAACGAGATTCCCGACGTGCTGGACTTTGCCTCCATTGACGTCTCGTTTATCTCTTTGAAGTTGATTCTTCCCGCCCTGCGCCAACTCATGAGCGAGGACGGGGAAGTGGTGGCCCTCATCAAGCCCCAGTTCGAGGCCGGACGGGAGAAGGTGGGCAAAAAGGGCGTGGTCCGGGACCCCGCCGTCCACCTGGAGGTGCTGGAGCACTTCACCCAGCACGCCGCCGAGGCGGGCTTTACCGTCAAGGGCATTGACTTCTCTCCCATCCGTGGCCCAGAGGGCAACATCGAGTATCTGGGGTATATGCAGGCCAAGCCGGGAGAGCCGGAGTGGGGCGACCTGGAGGACCTGGTGCGCCGTTCCCACGCCCAGATGGAAGGAGAGAACCCATGAAGGTGCTACTCAGCCCCAACCCCTACCGGGACCGGGGGCTTAAAACAGCCATGACCGCCAAGCGAATTTTGGAGGACAACGGGGCCCAGGTGGTCATCTGCCTGCCTTTTGATCTGGAGGACTCCAGCCGGGTCCACCTGCCCGCCCACCAGCCCTTTGGGCAGATGAGCGCCGAGCTGGAGGACACCGACGTGCTGGTGTGCTTTGGCGGGGACGGTACCATCCTCCACGCCGCCCGGGACGCAAACGCTCACCAGATTCCGGTGCTGGGCATCAATCTGGGCAGCGTGGGCTTTATGGCAGAGCTGGAGCAGCACGAGCTGTCCATGCTCAGCCGCCTGACGGCGGGAAAGTACACCATTGAGAAGCGGATGATGCTGGACATCACTGTGCGCCGGGACGGGCGGCGGGTGTTCTCCGAGACCGCCCTCAACGACGCCGTGGTCACCAAGGGCACCTCGGTGGCCCGGGTGCTGGACCTGCAAGTGACGGGGGACCGGACGGTGATCTCCTCCTTCTCTGGGGACGGAGTGGTCATCGCCACCCCCACCGGGTCCACTGCCTACTCTCTGGCGGCAGGGGGCCCCATTGTGGAGCCCACAGCGGAGAATATGATCATCACTCCCATCTGCGCCCACTCCCTCCACGCCAAGCCTTTTGTGCTGGGCAGTGAGCGGTCGGTGGGGGTGCGGCTGGCCCCAGGCAGCCGGAAAAATGCCAGCCTGTCGGTGGACGGCGGCCGGGCCTTCAAGGTCCAGCCGGGGGACTGGGTGGAGTGCCGCCGGTCCCGCCACGTGACCCGGCTGGTCAAGCTCACCGGACGGACCTTCTACGAGGTTATCAATCAGAAATTGGGAAAGGCGTGAGAGGATGAAGTCAAAGCGACAGTCGGAAATTCTGCGTATCATCGCCGAGCAGGACATTGAGACCCAGGAGCAGATGCTGGAGAGCCTGCGGGCGTGTGGGATTTTGGCCACTCAGGCCACCATTTCCCGGGACATAAAAGAGCTGAACCTGGTCAAGCAACCCACCGGGGCCGGGACCTACAAGTACGTGGTGGCGCAAAACAAACAGCCTCACCACAACTTTGCCGGCCGTCTGCGCAACATTTTCAAGGAAGGCGTCACCTCCTTTGACGTGGCCCAGAACATCGTGGTGGTCAAGACCATGCCGGGGCTTGCCTCTGCGGCAGGAGCCGCCCTGGACGGGATGGATATCGACGGATTCGTGGGCTCTCTGGCCGGGGACGACACGGTGATCATCATCATGCGCACCAACCACCTGGCGGAAGAATTTTGTCGAGAAATGGAGGCCATGCTGGACTGAGAGCAGGCGCCAAACGGGGAGATTTGATATGCTTTCCTTGCTTCACATTGAGGATATTGCGGTGATTTCCCAGGCGGAAATCGCCTTTGGAGAGGGATTTAACGTGCTTACCGGCGAGACGGGAGCGGGTAAATCCATTGTGGTGGACGCCATCGGCGCCATCATCGGCGGGCGGACCAGCCGGGACCTCATCCGCACCGGGGCCAAGTGTGCCCGGGTGACGGGGGTGTTTGGCGGACTGCCCGCCTTAAACTGGTTTGAACAGTACGGCATTGCCCCTGATGAAAACGGGGAGCTGTTGGTGGAGCGGGTCATCCACCCGGACGGGAAAAACACCTGTCGGGTCAACGGGCACCCGGTGCTGGTGACCCAGCTGCGGGAGCTGGGCAGCCAGCTTTTGAACATCCACGGCCAGCACGACGGCCAGCAGCTCTTAGACGAGGAGACCCACCTGGAGAGCCTGGATAACTTCGCCCACCTGGCTCCCCAGCGCCAGAATTACACTGCGGCCTATGAGCGTGTGAAGGACCTGCGGGCCCAGCTCAAAGCGGTGCAGATGGACGAGGGGGAGAAGGCCCGGCGCATGGACACCCTCCAGCACCAGATTGGAGAGCTGGAGCGGGCCCAGCTGCGGGTGGGTGAGGAGGCGGAGCTCACCGCCCAGCGGGAGATTCTCCGCAACGCCGAGCGCATCACCGATGCCGTGGACCAGGCGTGGCAGGCCCTCACCGGGGGCGAGATGTCCGACGGAGCGGTGGCCCTGCTGACAAGCGCCGAAAACGCCCTGACCCAGGGGGGGCGGTACAGCGCCGAGCTGTCCGAGCTGGCCCAGAAGGTGTCCCAGTTGCGCTACGCCGCCGACGATGTGGCGGAACTGGTGCGGGACGCCCGCAGCGGCCTGGACTTCTATCCCGGCCAGCTGGACGACGTGGAGGAGCGGCTGGACCTGCTCCACCGCCTCAAGCGCAAGTACGGAGCGGACGAGGAGGAGATGCTGGCTTATCTGGACCGGTGCCAGACCGAGTTGGACAACATCCAGTTCTCCGACGAGCGCCGGGAGAAGCTGGAGCGGGAAGTGGCCCAGGCGGTGCAGGCGGCCCAACAGGAGGCTGAACAACTGTCCAAGGCCCGTCAGAAGGCGGCCAAGGAATTGTCCCGGCGCATTCAGCAGGAGCTGTCCGACCTGGACATGCCCCGGGTGCGGTTTGAAGTGGAATTTGGCCCCGTGGAAGGGGAGGACGGCCTCAATGAGTTCGGCATGGACCGGGTCCGGTTCCTCATGTCCGCCAACTTGGGGGAGGATTTGAAGCCCATCAACCGCATCGCCTCCGGCGGCGAGCTCAGCCGCATCATGCTGGCGCTGAAAAACGTGCTGGCCGAGACTGACTGCGTCACCACCATGGTCTTTGACGAGGTGGACACCGGAGTATCCGGTCGAGCCGCCACCAAAGTGGCCCAGAAGCTCAGCCAGGTGGCCCGGGGCCGCCAGGTGCTGTGCGTCACCCACCTGCCCCAGATCGCCGCCATGGGCGACGTGCACTTCTCGGTGGAGAAGGGGGAGCGGGATGGCCGCACCTACACCCGGGTGGAGCAGTTGGACCGGCCACGCCGCCGGGAAGAGCTGGCCCGCCTCAGCGGCGGCGCTTCCACCGCCATCCTGTTGGAAGGGGCGGAGGAGTTGCTGCAAAAGGCGGAAGCCTGGAAACAGACACAAGCATAACCATACACGGAGGAACTTACCCATGATACGCGCGATCTTTTTTGACATTGACGGCACCATGGTCTCGTATAAAAACAAGATCATGTCCCAGCAGCTCCGAGACGACCTGTTTGCCCTCCAGCGGGCGGGCATTCGTATTTTCGTCTGTTCCGGACGGGCACCCCAGGACCTGGAGAGCACCGGAATGCTGCGGGATGTGGTGTTTGACGGTTATATCACCTTGAATGGTCAGTGCTGCTTCAATGCCCAGGGGGTATATCGGGATAACCCCTTGCCCCTGGAGGACCTGCGGAACGCCAAGGATGTGCTGGAGGCCCACCCGGAACTGGCTGCCCTGGTGGAAGAAAACGGGGTGAGCTATCTCACCTGCCACAATCGACGGGTGGACGAGGTGTTCGAGTTTTTGCACACCAAGCAGTACCCCGTCCTGTCTGCCCAGCGGATGCTGGAAGGCAAAGTGTATCAGTTCATTCCCCTGGTCAACCAGGAGGAGGAACACCTGTTCGTCTCCGTCATGCCCGGGTGCAGCTACAGCCGCTGGCACCCTCTGGGCATTGACGTGATGTCCAAAGGCGAGGGCAAGGCCGACGGCATCCGGGCCACCATGGCCCACTACGGCCTGAGCCCAGAGGAGACCATGGCCTTCGGCGACGGAGAGAACGACCTGACCATGATGGCCCTGGTGGGAACCAGCGTGGCCATGGGCGGGGCAGACCAGCGGGTGAAGGAATTGGCGGATTACGTCACTGCTACCGTGGAGGAGAAGGGCATTTCCAAGGCCCTGCGCCACTTCTCGCTGCTGCCCGCAGAAAGCGTTTGACAACCACAGACAACTGTGCTATCATCAGTGACAATGCAGAGAAGAGGAGAAGTATCTCCCCAGACCGCTGCCCAGAGAGCTTCCGGTGGGTGCAAGGAAGAGAGCGTCGGGGAGGGAATACACCTTGGAGCAGCCTTCTGAAACGGCCCCCTTGGGCTGCAAGTAGGAACGGACGGGTGCGCCCGATATTGCGCGTTGGAGTTTGAAGAAAAACTCCCTGAGGCCGACTTTCGTGAGGAAGCGACAAACAGAGGTGGTACCGCGTCTTTTCACGCCCTCTGTCCTACGGGACAGGGGGTGTTTTTTTGTCAAAAGAAAAGGAAGAACGCAGTGGTGTGGTGCTGGTATTTCTGGCGGCCATCCTGTACAGCTTGGGCGGGGTGTGTATCAAGGTGATCCCCTGGAGCGGCATGTCCATCAACAGCGGGCGCAATCTCATCGCCCTGGTGGTCATCGGCCTCTACCTGTGGCGGGTGGGACATCGGCCCCGGTTCAATCCCTGGATCGGGCTGGGTGCTGTGGCCATCTGCGGCACCAACACCCTGTTTACCTTGGCCAACAAGATGACCACGGCGGCCAACGCCATTGTGCTGCAATTCACCGCCCCCATCTTCGTGCTGCTGCTCACCGCCCTGGTGTGGCGGAAAATGCCCCGGAAGGGCGAGCTGGTGGCCTGCGGTGTGGTGGTGCTGGGTGTGCTGTGCTTTTTCGTGGACAGCCTCCAGGCAGGGGGCATGGGGGGCAACGTGGTGGCCCTGCTGTCCGGGTTCAGCTATGCGGGGGTGTTCCTCCTCCAGGACATGCCCGACTCCGACCCCATCTCCTCGGTGTTCTGGGGCAATGTGGGCAGCGCCCTCATTGGGTTGCCTTGGCTGATGGGGGAGACAAGGGTTAGCTCGGTGACCCTGTTGAGCCTGGTGGTGCTGGGTGTGTTCCAGGTGGCCCTGGCCTACATCCTGCTGACCCTGGGTCTGGCCCGCACCTCGGCGGTGACGGCCAGCCTGGTGTCGGGCATCGAACCTATCTTGAACCCCATTCTGGTGGCCCTCATTTACCACGAGACCATCGGTCCCGTGTCCCTGGTGGGTGCGGTGATCGTCATTGGCGGCGTGGTTGGGTATAATGTGTGGAAGACCAAAGCCGATGCGGCCCAGGCTGTGGCGGCAAAATCATAACAAAGGAGTAGACCAAATGAAATTGTACGATGAACTGGTGGCCCGTGGCCTCATCGCCCAGGTCACCAACGAGGAAGAAATTCGAGAGATGATCGACAACGGCAAAGCCACCTTCTACATCGGCTTTGACCCCACCGCCGACTCCCTCCACGTGGGCCACTTCATGGCTCTGTGCCTGATGAAGCGGCTGCAGATGGCGGGCAACCGCCCCATCGCCCTCATCGGTGGCGGCACCGGCATGGTGGGCGACCCCTCCGGCCGCAGCGACATGCGCACCATGATGACCCCCGAGACCATCCAGCACAACTGCGAGTGCTTCAAAAAGCAGATGGAGCGGTTCATCGAGTTCGGCGAGGGCAAGGCCATGATGGTCAACAACGCCGACTGGCTGATGAACCTCAACTACGTGGAGCTGCTGCGGGAAGTGGGCGCCTGTTTCTCCGTGAACAACATGCTCCGGGCCGAGTGCTACAAGCAGCGCATGGAGAAGGGCCTGAGCTTCCTGGAGTTCAACTACATGATCATGCAGTCCTACGACTTCTACTACCTGTTCCAGCACTACAACTGCAACATGCAGTTCGGCGGCAACGACCAGTGGTCCAACATGCTGGGCGGCACGGAGCTCATCCGCCGCAAGCTGGGCCAGGATGCCCACGCCATGACCATCACCCTGCTGCTCAACAGCGAGGGCAAGAAGATGGGCAAGACCGCCGCCGGTGCCGTGTGGCTGGACCCCAACAAGACCAGCCCCTACGACTTCTACCAGTACTGGCGCAACGTGGAGGATGCGGACGTGCTCAAGTGCATCCGCATGCTCACCTTCCTGCCTCTGGAGCAGATCGACGAGATGGACCAATGGGAGGGCAGCCAGTTGAATAAGGCCAAGGAGATCCTGGCCTACGAGCTCACCGCTCTGGTCCACGGCAAGGAGGAGGCAGAGAAGGCCCAGGCCGCTGCCAAGGCCCTGTTTGCCGGCGGCGGGGACCGCTCCAGCATGCCCACCACCACCCTGTGCCAGGACGACTTCTGCGAGGGCAAGATCGGCCTTCTGGACCTGCTGGTCAAGTGCGGTCTGTGCCCCTCCAAGGGTGAGGCCCGCCGCCTGGTGCAGCAGGGCGGCGTGTCCGTCAACGACACCAAGGTCACCGACGTCAACGCTCAGTTCTGCTGCCAGGACTGCGGCGCCGACGGTGCCATCATCAAGAAGGGCAAGAAAGTGTTCCACTGCGTGAAGATTGCCGAATAAGAAAAAATCCTCTTGGACAGCGGCTGCTGTCCAAGAGGATTTTTTTACACCAAATAGGACATGTCGTAGAGGCCCGGGGCCTGTACCCCGGTGAGGAATTTGGCGGCCCGTACCGCACCGCTGGCGAACACCTCGCGGCTGGCGGCATGGTGGCTGAGCTCAATGACCTCGTCCCGTCCAGCAAAGATCACCGTGTGGTCTCCCACAATGGTGCCCCCACGCACGGCGGAGATGCCAATCTCGTGGGGCCCACGGGGCTGGCGCACACTGTGGCGGTCGTACACGTACTCCGGCAGGTAGGGCAGAGCAGAGGCGGCGGCGTCGGCGATCATCAGGGCGGTGCCGCTGGGGGCGTCCACCTTCCGGTGGTGGTGCCGCTCCACGATCTCCACATCGTAGTCCAGCCCCAGCACCGAGGCGGCCTTCTTCACCAGGTCCAGCAGCACATTCACACCCAGAGACATGTTGGCCGAGCGAAACACGGGGATGTGGGTGGCGGCCTCCGAGATGGCGTCCAGCTGCTGCTGGTCATAGCCCGTGGTGGCCAGCACCACCGGCAGATTCCGGGCCTGGCACATCTCCAGCAGAGGGGCCAGGGCGGAGGGGTGGGAGAAGTCAATGACGGCGTCCGCCTCCACGTCGCAGGCGGCGGGGGAGGAGAACACGGGGAAGTTGGGGTTGGGCTGGCCCAGAATGTCGATGCCCGCCACCACCTCCACCTGGGGGTCCGTGGCGCAGATGTCAGCGACCACACGGCCCATGTGGCCGTTGCAGCCGGAAATGATTATCTTTTGCATGGGGCAGCCCTCACAGAAGACCCATACGGGCCATGGAACTACGCAGGGTCTCCAGGTTCTTCTCGGACATCTCGCACAGGGGCAGGCGCAGTCCGCCCATCTCCATGCCAACCAGGTTCAAAGCGGCCTTGATGGGAATGGGATTGACCTCCAGGAACAGGGCGTCAATGAGGTCCATGTACTTGATTTGCAGCTTGGAGGCGGCCTCGAAGTCGTTGTCCAGACACAGCTTGGTCATCTTCACCATCACCTCGGGGATGAGGTTGGAGGCCACCGAGATGACGCCCTTGGCCCCCAGGGCCATCATGGGCACTACCTGGTCGTCGTTGCCCGACCAGATGTAGAAGTCGTCCCCGCACAGGAAACGGGTGTGGGCCAGCAGGGAGAAGTTGCCGGAGGCCTCCTTCACGCCGTTGAACTGGGGGTTCTGGGACAGGTGACGGTAGGTCTCGGCGGTGAAGGACACGCCGGTACGGCTGGGCACGTTGTAGAGGATGATGGGAAGGTCCACCCGGTCGGCGATGTACTCGTAGTGGCGGATGAGGCCGGTCTGGCTGGCCTTGTTGTAGTAGGGGGTGACGTGGAGCAGGGCGTCAGCTCCGGAGTCCTGGGCGTGCTGGGACAGATAGACCGCGGCAGAGGTGTCGTTGCTGCCCGCTCCGGCGATCACCTTGACCCGGTGGTTGACTCGCTTGACGCAGAACTCCACGGCGGCGATGTGCTCCCGAATGGACATGGTGGCAGACTCGCCGGTGGTGCCGCAGACGCACACGGCATCCACCCCGGCTTCAATTTGCGCGTCGATGAGTTTGCCGAAGGCGTCGTAATTGATGGCGCCGTTTTGGTCAAAGGGGGTGACCAGCGCCGGACAGGAACCGGTGAACACGGGTGTGCGCATAGGGCAACTTCCTTTCTGTTTCAAATTCATGGATTAGCGGACGGGCTCAATGTACCCCTCCGCGCACAAAAGCTCGGCCAGCAGCACCGCGCCGCCGGCGGCGCCCCGCAGGGTGTTGTGGGAGAGGGAGACGAACTTGTAGTCGTACTGGGTGTCGGGGCGCAGACGGCCCACGGAGACAGCCATGCCGCCCTCCAGCTCCCGGTCCAGCTTGGCCTGGGGACGGTCGGGCTCCTCAAAGTAGTGGAGGAACTGCTGAGGGGCGGTGGGCAGCTTCAGCGCCTGGGCTCGGCCCTGATAGGTGCGCCAGGCCTCCTTCATCTGCTCCTCGGTGGGCTTATTTTTAAACGTGACAAAGACGGCGGCGGTGTGGCCGTTGGACACGGGCACCCGCAGGCACTGGGCGGTGATGGCAGGGGCGTCTGCGTTGACGATGACCCCGTTTTCCACCCGGCCCCACACCTTCAAAGGCTCCTGCTCGCTCTTCTCCTCCTCACCGCCGATGTAGGGGATCAGGTTATCCACCATCTCCGGCCAGGTCTCAAAGGTCTTACCGGCTCCAGAAATGGCCTGATAGGTGCACACCAGAATCTTCTCAATGCCATAGCCCAGCAGGGGAGTGAGGGCGGGGACATAGCTCTGGATGGAGCAGTTGGATTTCACGGCGATAAAACCACGCTGGGTGCCCAGCCGCTGTTTCTGGGCGGGGATGACCTCCAGGTGCTGGGGGTTGACCTCGGGAATCACCATGGGCACGTCGGGAGTCCAGCGGTGGGCGGAGTTGTTGGACACCACCGGGCACTCATGGCGGGCATATTCCTCCTCCAGGGCCTGGATGGCGTCCTTGGACATGTCCACAGCGGAGAAGACAAAGTCCACCTGGCTGGCGATGGTCTCCACGTCGTCCTGGGCGCTGAGCAGCACCATGTCCTTTGCTACCTCAGGAATGGGCACGTCCATGGCCCAGCGGCCCGCTACGGCCTCCTCATACCGCTTCCCGGCAGAGCGGGGGCTGGCGGCCAGAACGGTGAGGCGGAACCAGGGGTGGTTGGCCAACAGGGTGACGAAACGCTGGCCCACCATGCCGGTGGCGCCGATGATACCTACTTTGTATTCATGCACGGAAATGACCTCCTCCTGCCCACGGGAAAGAAGTGGTTGAAACGTGGGCGGATGTTGTATTATAATAGAACAGTGTATGCGTCGAGGTAGAGGGACATCCGCTGTCCACCCAATTCGACGAAATACTTACTAGACATCATAACATTATCGCATTAAAGTGTCAATTTATCATTTCCATATCCGGCGAAAAAAAGGAAATTTTTTTCGTGTCCCCCGGCCCGCCCCAAGGTGGAAGCGGGGAGGGGACAGAGCATTGTATGTGTGCGCTCAAGAAGGTATGCCGGGGAAATGATGGCGAGAACGGTGGGAAAATTGTGAAAACATCTGATTTTTATTTTGATTTGCCGGAAGAACTCATTGCCCAGACGCCCCTGGAGCGGCGGGACGCCTCCCGGCTGCTGACCTTGGACAAGGTGACGGGCCAAACCCAGCACATGCACTTCTACGACCTACCCCGTCTGCTGCGGGCGGGGGACTGCCTGGTGCTCAACGACAGCCGGGTGCTGCCCGCCCGTCTGCTGGGCCACCGCAGTACCGGCGGGGCCTGTGAGGTGCTGCTGCTCATTGACCGGGGCGAAAAGGTCTGGGAGTGCCTGGTGCGCCCGGGCAAGAAACTGCACACCGGGGCCAAAATCACCTTCGGAAACGGGGAACTCACTGCCGAGGTGGTGGGGGAAGTGGAGGGCGGCAACCGCCTGGTCCGCTTCGACTACGAGGGCATCTTTTTGGAGACCCTGGAGAAGCTGGGCAAAATGCCCCTGCCTCCCTACATCAAGGAGGAATTGGAGGACTCTGAGCGATACCAGACGGTGTACTCCAAGGTGGTGGGCTCTGCCGCAGCCCCCACCGCTGGCCTGCACTTTACCCCGGAGCTGTTGCAGCAGGTCCAGGACATGGGGGTGAAGGTGTGTTATGTCACCCTCCACGTGGGCCTGGGCACCTTTCGCCCGGTGAAGGCGGAGGAGGTCACCGACCACGAGATGCACTCGGAGTACTGCGTCATCTCCCAGGAGACGGCGGACGTCATCAACGCCACCCGCGCCGCCGGGGGCCGGGTCATCTGTGTGGGCACCACCTCTTGCCGCACCATTGAGAGCTGGGCCAACCAGGACGGCTCCATGGAGGCCAAGGCGGGGTGGACCAACATCTTTATCTATCCCGGCTACCGCTTCAAGGTGCTGGACGGCCTCATCACCAACTTCCACCTGCCCGAGTCCACCCTCATCATGCTGGTGTCCGCCCTGGCGGGCCGGGAGCATGTGCTGGCGGCTTACAAAGAGGCGGTGGAGAACCGATACCGATTCTTCAGCTTTGGAGATGCCATGTTCATCTCTTGACATGCAGCGAAAAGGAGACACACATGTTTGAATTGTTGAAAACCGAGGGAAAGGCCCGCCGGGGCCGGTTCACCACTCCCCACGGCACCGTCCAGACCCCGGTGTTTATGAACGTGGGCACCCAGGGGGCCATCAAGGGTGGCCTGTCCGCCTTTGACCTCAAGGATATCGGCTGCCAGGTGGAGCTGTCCAACACCTACCACCTCCACCTGCGGCCCGGCGATGACGTGGTGCGCCAGATGGGAGGCCTGCACAAGTTCATGCGCTGGGACGGACCCATGCTCACCGACTCCGGGGGATTCCAGGTCTTCTCTCTGTCCGGGCTGCGCAAGATCACCGAAGAAGGGGTGACCTTTGCCTCCCACCTGGACGGGCGCAAGATCTTCATGGGTCCCGAGGAGTCCATGCGCATCCAGTCCAACCTGGGCAGCGACATTGCCATGGCCTTTGACGAGTGCGTGGAGAACCCTGCCACCTACGAGTATGCCAAGGCCTCCTGTGAGCGGACTCTGCGGTGGCTGAAGCGGTGCAAGGACGAGCACGACAAGCTCAACGGCCAGCCCGACTGTGTCAACCCCGGCCAGATGCTCTTTGGCATCAACCAAGGTGCCACCTTCCCGGATTTGCGCATCTGGCATATGCAGGAGACGGCTAAGGTGGAGTGCGACGGCTACGCCATCGGCGGCCTGGCGGTGGGTGAGCCCACCCAGGTGATGTACGACATCATCGATGCCGTGGAGCCCTATATGCCCCAGGACAAGCCCCGCTACCTCATGGGAGTGGGCACCCCCTCCAACATCATCGAGGCGGTGGCCCGGGGCGTGGATTTCTTCGACTGCGTCATGCCTGCCCGCAACGCCCGCCACGGCAAGCTGTTTACCTGGAGCGGGTGGATGAATATGAAAAATGAGCGGTATAAGACCGACGAGTTACCCATCGACCCCGAGTGTGACTGCCCTGTGTGCCGCAACTTCTCTCGGGCCTATGTGCGCCACCTGTTTACTGCCGGGGAGATGCTGGGGCTGCGCCTGGCTGTCATGCACAACCTGTACTTCTACAATAAGCTCATGGAGCGCATCCGTCAGGCCCTGGACGAGGGCACCTTCCAGCAGTTCCGGGCGGAATACTCGGAGAAACTGGCTCAGCGGATGCCCTGACGTCTGGAGCGGAAAATAGGGCTTGTGTTTCAGGGATAATCCGGGTATAATGACACGTGATGTATCTTTTTACAATCCACACATAGAAGGAGAATCGTTGTATGCCTGCCGAAGCAATGTCTAGTGTTCTTATGATCCTCATCATGATCGCCGTGTTCTACTTCCTGCTCATCCGTCCCGAGAGCAAGAAGAAGAAGGAAGCGGCCGCCATGCGCGCCAGCCTGAAGGTGGGGGACCAGATCACCACCATCGGCGGTATCGTGGGTACCATCTGTGCCATCAAGGAGGAGACCATCGTCATGGAGACCGGCGCCGACCGTGTGCGCATCGAGTTTACCAAGTGGGCCATCTCCAGCAAGGGCACCCAGGCTGAGCAGGATGTCACCACTCAGGAGAAGAAGGACAAGAAGGATAAGTAAGGTCCGCATGAGAAGCAACCCCTTTGCATATGGTGAAATAACCATGTGGAAAGGGGTGCTTTTTTTGCGCAAAGACGATGTGAAACCGGGAGGCCCGACCCAGATGGTTTTGGGTGTGGCCTTGGGTGGAGTTGTGGCCATTGGGGTGGAGCTGCTGGTGCTGTTGGCAGGTGCGGCGGCCATTTCCTCCGGGCTGCTGCGGGAGAATGCCCAGTTGCAGCTGGTGGCCATGGCCTGTGTGCTGGGCGGCCTGGTGGGCGGTGTGGTGTGCGCCTGCCGCTGGCCGGCCCGGAAGCTGTTGGGCGGCCTGGCTGCGGGCCTGACCTGCGGGGTGCTGCTGTGGGTCATCAGTGCGGCCCGGGGCGGGGGACAGGTGCTGGAGGTGCGTGGGCTGGTGGTGCTTACCTCCTGCCTGTGCGGCGGAGCCCTGGCCGGGCTGCTGTGCCTGCGGTTCGGGCGAAAGAAGCCCGCCAGCGTCCGGCGCAGCCGCGTGTGAGGGCGTGGAGAATTTGGCAGAGGGAGCCATTTCCCTCTGCCAAAACCCTTGACATTTGGGGAGAAACTCTCTATAATTCGTAGGAACAACTATAATAATATAATGGACTTTTTGTGGGCTGCCATCTGTTGCGGCTTCTATTTTTTATCGTTGAAAGGATGAACATCATGGCCAAGGAATACAAGCTCAGCGCAGAGCGTTTGGAAGAGTTGAAGCAGGAACTGAACTACCTCAAGACCGTTCGTGAGAAGGAAGTGGCCGACCAGATTAAGGAGGCCCGTTCCTTCGGCGACCTGTCCGAGAACAGCGAGTACGACGAGGCAAAGAACGAGCAGGGCAAGCTCTACTCCCGCATTGCCGAGATCGAGAACATTCTGGCCAACTGCTCCGTCATCGAGGAGGAGGCCGACAGCGACCCCGACACCGTGCGTCTGGGCAGCAAGATCACCGTCATGGACACCATGCTGGACGAGAAGGAGACCTACCAGGTAGTGGGCTCTCAGGAGGCCGACCCCATGAATGGCCGCATCTCCGAGGAGTCTCCCTTCGGCAAGGCCCTGTTGGGCAAGCGCATCGGGGACACTGTGATTGTGGACGCCCCCGCCGGAAACATTGAATACAAGGTCGTCAGCATCCAGCGCTAAGCGGAAGACGGACAGATAGAAGGAGAGAAGACAAGTATGTCGGAACACAACAACCAGAACCAGCAGAACGCCCAGGCCGAGCCCTCTCTGTCTGAGCTGCTGCAAATTCGCCGGGACAAGCTCTCTGCCCTCCAGGCAGCGGGTAAGGACCCCTTCCAGGTTACCAAGTACGATGTCACCCACCACAGCAACGAAGTGAAGGACAACTTCGAGGCCATGGAGGGCCAGGTGGTGCGGCTGGCCGGACGTCTCATGAGCAAGCGAGGCATGGGCAAGGCCATTTTCGCCGACCTCCAGGACGGCGGCGGCCGCATTCAGCTCTATGTCCGCATTGACGACGTGGGTGAAGAGGCCCTGGCCGCATTCAAGAAGTATGACATCGGCGACATTGTGGGTGTGGAGGGCGATGTATTCCGCACCAAGCGGGGCGAGATCTCCATCAAGGCCCACACCATCACCCTGCTGTCCAAGTCCCTGCTGCCTCTGCCGGAGAAGTTCCACGGCCTCACCGACGTGGAGACCCGTTGCCGTCAGCGGTATGTGGACCTGATCATCAACCCCGAGGTGCGCCGTACCTTTGAGATTCGTTCCGCCTTCGTCCGCCACGTCCGGGACTTCCTGGACAACCGGGGCTATATGGAAGTGGAGACTCCGGTGCTCAACACCATCTCCGGCGGCGCCACCGCCCGCCCCTTCATCACCCACCACAATACCCTGGACATTGACATGTACATGCGTATTGCCACCGAGCTGCACCTCAAGCGCCTGGTGGTGGGCGGTCTGGAGCGCGTGTACGAGATTGGCCGTATCTTCCGTAACGAGGGTATGGACACCAAGCACAACCCTGAGTTCACCACTGTGGAGCTGTACCAGGCCTATGCCGACTTCCACGACATGATGGACCTGTTCGAGGACCTGCTGAGTTCTGCTGCTCAGAAGATTCTGGGCACCTATCAGATTCAGTGGCAGGGCAACGACATTGACCTGACCCCCGGCTGGCCTCGCCTGACCATGGCCGAGGCCGTCAAGCAGTACACTGGCCTGGACTTCATGGCCATCACCGACGACGCTGAGGCTGTGGCTCTGGCCGCCTCCATCGGTGTGGAGCTGCCCGAGGCCGCTCCTGCCACCTGGGGCAACGCCCTGTACGAGGTGTTCGACCAGAAGGTGGAGGAGAAGCTCATTCAGCCCACCTTCATCACCATGCACCCCGTGGATGTGTCCCCCCTGGCCAAGCGCTCTCCCGCCGATCCCCGGCTCACCGAGCGCTTCGAGCTGTTCATCTGCCGCAGCGAGATGGGCAATGCCTTCTCCGAGCTCAACGACCCCATCGACCAGAAGCAGCGCTTCCAGCGTCAGGTGGAGCTGCGTGAAAACGGCGACGAGGAAGCCGGCATGATGGACGAGGACTATATCACTGCTCTGGAGTACGGTCTGCCTCCCACGGGCGGCCTGGGCATCGGTATCGACCGCTGCGTGATGATGCTCACCAACAACGACTCCATCCGTGAGGTGCTGCTCTTCCCCACAATGAAGCCTCTGGACTAAAAAATCCAGTAAAATCAAGGGTTTTCGGCATCTCAAATCCGAGTTGACAACAAATTGACAACAATTTTTCATATAATTTTGAAGAATTGTGAAGCAGAATGAATTGTTGTAAGGATAAAACACAATACAGTACTTGCTGTATAGAGAACACTTTTTGAAAGTAATTTCAGAAGGTGTTCTCTTTTTTTGTTAGGTCTGCTTGTGTCATGACATACGATGACATCAAACAGAAGGCCGATAAAGTTGTATATACTTCTCAGGAGTACACGAGGGGCTGTATGCATAAACGCAATCGCCATCTGGTTGATAACAGTTCTGCTTGTATTTCTTATCTCACAGAAAACAAGGGCGGAACTTTTTATACAGTGAACTACGCTAAGAGCAAAGGTGTCGAGGTAATAAACATTGCAGAGTAAACAGAAAATAATCGTACTCCTTTCCCCTGTATTTTAGCTTCTTCACCTCGTTGGAAATAAAAAGCGGTAAATGTCTATGGCTGTAAAAGGAGCCTGTAAAAGGAGCGGCTGCTTTCTTTTGGCTTAACATTCGTAAAAATATGTGACATCTCATAAAATCCATTGGCTTTTCACGATTTTTGTGCTATACTGTCTTCCATAAACAAGGCGGGAGATGAAGCGGATGGCTGTCCAGTACAACCGGCTGTGGAAATTGCTGATTGATAAAAAGATGAAAAAATCCGCCCTGACAGAGTTGGCAGATGTGTCCTCCTCTACGATAGCAAAGCTGAACCGGGACGAATATGTGAGCCTGGAGGTTTTGGAGCGGATCTGCCGGGCGCTCCGCTGTGACATCGGGGATGTAGTGGAGCTGACGGAAGAATCGGAGAAATAACGGGACGCCTGCAGCGGCTTCTGTGGAAAGGGTGGTACGATGAAAGGGGAACTGAGAAAGCCGGCGTCTGTCAACGCCATTCTGCTGATCGGTATTTTTACTTTTGTCTTTTTAGGGGCGGAATATCTGTTTGTCAATATGATTTCTCTGTCGGTGACGGAAGGGAGAACTGTCATTGCCCAGAACTATGCGCTGGGCGCCAGCGCCGTCGGCTTTTTCTTGTATCCGGCCATGGAACGCTGGGGCGGGAGGCGCTATAAAAGCGCGCTGACCTTTATCCTGGCGCTGGGTGCGATTATCTGTACCTTCATTGTCCAGCAGCATATCTCCTATGCGGCGACCATGACGGCAGGGATGGTGCTCTTCCTGCTGCTGGGCGTTTTCGGCAGCGCCGTCCACTATCTGGCTGCCGTCACCATAGACGGCGACAATGCATTGGCACGGCTGGCGGGGATCGCCTACGCCCTGGGAATTCTGCTCCAGTATGCAAACAACAACCTTGTCAACCTGGAGGTTGCGGAGGCGGCGTTTCTTTCGGTATTTCTGGCGGCTTTGAGCCTGCTGGTCATCCGAACGAGACAGGCTGCCCAAAGCCGCATCGAAATGACGGAGACTGCGGCTTTGGCCTCAAAATCAGAAACAGACATTTCCCTCACCCGGAAAAAACGGACGGCGGGCATTATGCTGGCGCTGCTGGTAGTGCTGATGGCCTGCGTGTTCAGCACACTGGACAATGCCGTGACTCTCCGTCATGCGAGCGGGACGGATATCGGGCAGTGGCCCCGCCTGCTGCTGGCATTCAGCGGCCTCGCCGCAGGCTTTGTCTTCGATATCCGCAAGCGGAAGTATATGGGGCTTATTATGTACTGCGTGATGATGATGTCGGTTCTGTCCATTGTGGTACTGAACCTGGGCGCTCCGTTCCTGATCGGACTGGTGGTCTTTTACCTGTCCTCGGGCTTTTTCGTTGTCTTCTTTACAGCGAGCTTTATGGAGCTTTCCCGGCATATGCGCCTGCCGTCGCTGTGGGCGGGCATGGGCCGCGCCATGAATAACGTGAGCGCCGCCCTGATCACCAACGGATCGGTGGCGCTGCTGGCCACTGGCAACAGCCTGGCCGCCATTGTCATCGCCCTGGTGCTGTTCGTGGCGGTCAGCGTTGCTATGGCCGTGTATACCGCCCGCATGAACGCCGTCATGGAGCCCAAGGAGCCGCCTGCTTCCCAAAAGTCGGACGAAGAGCGCAGGGAGGCGTTCATCGCAAAATACGGGCTGACCGAACGGGAATGGGATGTATTTTCCCAGATGATTTCTTCGGACAGCAGCGCCCAGGAGATCGCCGACTGCCTGTTCCTGTCCAAGCGGACGGTGGAACGGCATATCTCCGCCCTGTACGAAAAGACGGGCGCAAAATCCCGCATCACTATGTACCTGCTTTACCGTAACGATTAACATACAGGATAAAAGAACACCCTGCTTTCTCTCAGGAGAGGCAGGGTGTTTTTGTGTGCGGTAACGAATTGTCCTGATAAAAAACATCGTTTTCCCCACTTAAAAAATAAAATTTACGCCATTCGGCATCCGGGAAAGGAAAAATCAGGAACGAAAAGTACACCTCAACCCCTATTTGGAACGATTAGAAGTTGTGCATATATAAAGCCTCAAAATAGTTGCTTTGATTTATATAATATGCACAAATGGCGGTTGACCGCCATCGGTTTTTTGAAAAATGGCGGTTCACCGCCACCTGTTTTGATACGATTGGCGGGATTTACGCATAGACAATCCGGCCTCTTTTCACCTAAAATGAGGGCGTAAGCATCCACTTCCCGGCGTCTGCCGCGGTTCCCCAAAAATTCAGGAGGAGAAGAAATGATGGAATACGTTCAAAGAGAACTTCCCTATGTGCGCTCCTTTGTCCTGCGCTCGGTGTACGGCGTGCTGCGGCAGGAAGGGATTACTTTTGGGGAGGAAGAGCCGGGAAGGGTTATTGCCGAATGGAGAGAGGACGGAACAGACGTCTCCCTTTCCATAACGGCGGAGGAAAAAGCGTTTGGAACCGAACTGACGGTTTCGCTGCGCCGCCCCTGCGACGGGATACCGGAGCAGAGAGCGTACCGGCTTCTGCAGGAGATGCTGGACCAGATCGTCCGGCATTTGGAAAATACCCTGATGACGAAAGGGGAGGAAGACGCTTAGCCCTGCTGTCCGCACACCAGCTTCAGGAGGAAAGAGAATGAACGAACAAACCGATTTGATTCAATATACCAAAAAGCGAAGCCTCTGCAGGCGGCTGCTGCCGCTTCTGCTGGCGATGGGGTTGCTGCTTGTCGGCTGCTCCGGCGGGACGGAGCCTTCGGAGCCGTCTTCCGATACAGGCAGCTCCACAGCGTCCGCCAGCAGCACGCCTGCCGCTTCGGCGCCGGAGCCGGAACCTGAGCCGGAAACGCTGGAGCAGGAGCTTTTGAAAAAGCGGGGCGTCGCCTTTGACCAGTCGGATTACAAAACCTTTACCGGCGCAGAAGGCGTGCTGAGCCTGCAAACCGTCTTTTCGGATCTCAACCCCAAAAAGGCCGGCGGCAATCTGTCCAGCGTCTTCCTGTCCGGCGGAAAAATCTATCAGTACCGCTGCGACGCGACCCTGCCGGGGGGACAGAACTGCCGGGAGGTGGGAACCCTGCCCCTTGCGGAACAGCCCGTCTACCTCCAGGCCAACGATTTCAACGGCGCCGACCTGGAGGTGGTCTACCGGGGCGGCAAACGGTATTCGGTCAAGTCTGCCAGCAACAACGGCCCGTACACTGCGACGGAGAGCAAGTATCTCCATCCTGTCCTGACGCACGCCTGGCGCTACAACGCAGACGGAAAAACGCTGACCGAGGACGTCGGGCTGCGGGACAGAGCCCAGCGGATTGTGCACGTCGGAGGCAGCTATCTGCTGATCGCAGACGGGAAGCTGGAGGCGGCGGCAGAACGACAGCTCCCCTCCGAGAACTTTGAAGGGATTTATTTTGACGACGATGAGGACGGCTATATTGTTTACGAGGTGGCGGACGAGGCCGTGGGGGACGGAGAAAAAGCGGTTGCCATCTTAAATGGGAACATCCTGGCGACCGATCAGGCGTTTTACCAGATCATGTACGACGATATCTCCGAGAATGATCTGAGCTATGAGGAAAAGACCACCAACGCCGACGGCACCCCCGCCGCCTATCTCCCAAAATTCGGCGGCGGCAACCGCTACCGGCTTGTAAAGCTGGAGCTGCTGAGCCGGTATTACAGCGACGTGCTCACCATCGCCCATGATTATATCATCACGGCGGACTACAAGCTTCTCCCCGCCACGGAGGCGATAGGCGAGGACTATGAATCGGGCTACATCGCATACCCGCCGGATGTGATGGAGAAGCTCCTCGCTCTGGATGGCTATTGAAATGAATAAAAATCGATTAGGAGGCATTCTGCTATGAAAAAGAAAAGCGTATTATCCCTGCTGCTGGCGGCGGCGCTGGCGCTCTCCCTCGCCGGTTGCGCCGGGCAGGGGCAGCCGGGCGGAAAGGAGCCTGTCGTCAACAGCGACGGGACCATCACGAAAGAAGAAAACGACGTAAAAATCACTGAGACAGCGGCCAGGTCCATCGAAACCGAGCTGTATGAAACGGCGGATTTCAGCCTGCAGATCCCCAAGGGCTGGACAGTCACCAGCGGCGGTACGGCCATGTACCATTCCATCCGGGTGCAGGATCCCAGCCAGCCCCTCAACCAGATGTTTGTCCTGCTGAAGGCGGAGGGCCTGCTGCACAGCCAGGAGGGAAAGGACGCCTATGCGTATAACGTCACCATGGGGAACACATGGGCGCAGATGCTTTCCCAGGCGCCGGTGCTGACAACCCCCTCCACCGAAAACTTTTTCAAGCTGTTTTCGGAATACGCGGCGTTTGTAGAGCAGTGGGAGCCGAGCTATGCCGGCTATACCTTCCCCCGGTTTGACGGCTTTGCCGTGACCGACCGCTTTGCCTCGGCCAGCCTCCTGTCCTCGTATGCTCTGGGAGAAGAGACGCTGCGGGCGTCCTTTACCGAAAACGGCAAGGAAGGCGAGGGGATGTTCGCCGCGTCGGTGGTGGACTTCGGAAGCGTTGATATTGCCGCAGGACTGCCGGTAGGATATATCATCCCCTGGGCGGACGGCGGCTACTACATGGCATACAACGTCATGGCGGTCACCGCCGCGAAGGATACCTTCATCGAATGGGAGAGCGTCCTCACCAAATGCCTTGGAACGCTCGCCTATTCTGAGAGTTTCGTAAAAGCCACTGAGCAGGCCGGTGAAGAAAAGGTGGCGATGTCAAAGGAAATCAGCCGCATCACCAACGAGAGGCTGGAAATCATCATGGCGGCCTGGGAGGACCGGAACGTCGAGCAGGACATCACCAGCCAGATGCAGAGCGACGAAACCGGCGGCTACGAGCGCGTGTACGACACGCAGACCGGCGAAATCTACCGGGCGGAGGCCGGATGGTATGAAAGCACCGGCAGTGACCGCTACAAGCCGGTGACTGAAACCAAAATGTATGCAGAGCCCATCAGCGGTTACATCGAATAGGGAAGCGGCGGAAAACCGCAAACAAGGAATACATGACAAGGAGGGAAACGGAATGCGTCAGGTGAAAAGGCTCCTTCCCTATGTCCGGCGGTATGTGCAGATGGCCGTTTACGACGTGCTGGACGCGGAGGGGGCGGAATACTGGAAGAATGAAAGCGGCGCGGTGGTCGCCCGGCTTTCGGTTTACGGGAACGTCAGCACCTTCAGCCTTTCGACAGAGATACAGGATGTGGGGACCGGACTGACGGTTTCCATGCGTGAACCCTGTCCCGGCCTGTCGGCCCAGGGAGAGGAACGGGCGGTGACCGCCGTAGCCGATAAGGTTGCCCAGTACCTTGAGAACGAGCTGATGATCAACCGCCGCTGTTTCGTGCCGGACCGACATTATGCCGTATAGGGAACCGCGGCCGGCCCCAAGCGTGAAATTCTGTCCGAAATGCAGGGCGCCGCTCTCCCGCAGAGCGCTCCAGTGCGATAAAGGGCAAAACGCCGTCTATATCGTTCTGCTGGTCTCCTGCGGCGTACTGGGAATACTGGACTGCAGGCGGAAAAAGGTGGTGGTCGAGGAATAAGGCTGAGAGATAAAACAAAACCGGCAAAAGCGCCTGCAGGCGGGGCTTCATGCAAAACCTGTCCCAGGCAGCCGGCAGGAAAAATTTTTAGAAGGGGCGCCCCTTCTATCCTTTGCTTACACCAAAGGATAAACAATCTTATTTGACAAGGAGGAAACAATCATGAAGCGAAAAATACTTGCAGGTTTGCTGACGCTTTGCATGGCGGCGGGAATGGCCGTACCGGCAGCCGCAGCCACTACGCCTGCTGAACAGGAGCCGGGCGCGGAGGGACCGCAATACACACACGTAGACCACGTTTTGAATGAGGATACGCCTAGAACCGACATGGATATACTGGTTATGCCCGGCGAGAGTTTCACCGCACAGCCCAACATAGACATTCACAAGGGCAATTGCGGGTGTATCACGGCGGACTATCAGTATTGGAAGTATATAACTACGGTTAAATTCATGAATGCAGACCTGTATTTGGGATATGTTAATATTCCTAATTCTAATTACAGTGCTCATGAACCGAGGTATGTAAGTGATGGCTATTTAACAACCAGCACGCCGGATTTGTCAAAGCTGGAACCCATAACAAAATATTATGACAATGCGATAAAGATTGCCATTGAAAACAAGTTATTAGAGATCGACCCATCAGCCTATGGGGAAGAAGAATATAGTAATTTACAGTCCGCTTTGGAAGCGGCATGCGAACTTCCGGGGCATACTTTCAATGCAGGATATGTTAACAATACTGGTTTACCCATGCGTTTAGACGCTTGTTATGCCGGCGGCAAGGGAGCCGAAGGCGAGGAAGTGGGCACAGAAGGCTGCGGACACGTCGGTCATGGGCCTGTACAATCGATGTATGGCGGAGGTTTCTCTCAGTTCTATGTTACCTTTTATGAGCCTTATTACAATATAAACTATGAAGGCGTGGAAAACTATTTTACCGAGGAAGAATTGGCGGATTTGCCTGACCGCTATTATATCCAGCGGGAAGAGCAGCAGATTGTTCTGCCAAATCCTGTTCGGCCCGGCTATCATTTTAAAAACTGGAGAGAATCAGGGTATGATACAATTATTGGTTCGGGTGAAACAAAAACGGTAAAAGACGGTAAAACCTTTATAACCTTTGATTTTGAAAACGGTTTAAAATACGGGGCAGGGGACAAAAACTTGGCGCCAATCTTTACAAGAGGCTGTACGGTTACTTTCAATCCCAACGGCGGAGCATTGAAGGACGGGGAAAAAGCTGTCCGTGAAATTGACGAGACAGGCACAGAAGACAGCAAGTTCTTCGATGTCAGCACAGTAGCTCCTGTGCGTGAGGGTTATACCTTTGCGGGCTGGTCTTTCTCGCCGTCTGGCGAACGTAACAGCATAATTGCAAACACCGCAAATTCTAACTGGTTTGCCGATTGGGAAAGCTATTACCGCAGCTTACAATACGGTGAAAACCCCGCTTCCACCAGTATCTATGACATACAGCTTTATGCTGTGTGGGAGAAAAATGTTACCGAGCTGACCGACTCCGACACCAACGTTTCCATCTCCCTGACCGACGGTGTGCCGGAGGACGCGACCCTTTCCGCTGATACTATCGCGCAGGAAAGCGTACTGGGAAGCCGTCCGGAACTGAAAGAGGAGCTGCCGGGCCTGCTGTCCATTTACGACATCAGCGTCCGCCAGAATGGGGAAACCCTTGAAATCAAGGACAATCCCATGACGGTGAAAATCCCGCTGAACGACCACCTGAAAGGCTACAAATACTATCAGGCGGTGTATCTGGGCGACCCATTGGAACGCTTTGACGCGGTGGTGGAAGGAGACTTCCTCGTGTTTGAAACCGACCATTTGAGCCAGTACGCAATCCTTGGTTCTAACCCCACCGACCCAACTGACCCCACTACTCCAACAGATCCCACCGATCCGGCTGGGCCGACTGACCCGACCACCCCGACAGACCCCGCTGACCCGGCTGACCCAACCGACCCAGCCAAACCCGAACAGCAGGGCAAGCCTTCTGGGCAAACAGAAAACCCCCAGACTGGGGACAGCAGCGATATGGCGCTGTGGATCAGCCTGATGCTGGCCTCCTGCGGCGGATTGCTGGGAATGCTGTTCTACAAACGGGAAAAAACAGCGGCCGGGAAATAAGGCTTAAAGATAAAACAAAACCGGCAAAAGCGCCTGCAGGCGGGCTTCGTGCAAAATCCACAGCCCGCCCCGGCGCAGCCGGTATCCTTTTCAAGAAGGAATATCCCTTCTATCCTTTGGTATGCACCAAAGGATAGAAGGAATATCCCTTCTATCCTTTGGTATGCACCAAAGGATAAAGAACTTTAACTGCGGCAAAGAAGGTTATTCGTTCCGCCCTGGCTGCCTGAACCGGCGCACCGGGGAACGGATGGCATAGAAATACAGAAAAAAAGGCGGTGATACCCCAAAGAGAATGATCAAACCGTTTATTCACATAAATGTTATCTTGAAAGGAGAAAAATCAGTTATGAAATTGAAGCGAAAACTGCTTGCAGGACTGCTGACGCTTTGTATGGCTGTTGGAATGGCTGTGCCGGCGTTTGCGGAGAACGGCCCCTCGTCCGGGGACATGAGCGCCGCATGGGTGCAGCTGTATGACAGCAGTGTAGAAGAACCCGATGGCAGCTATTTTGGTTATGTACTTTATAGCAACGGCGGCGAGGCTGACACGGTGGAGGGCGCTGTCTATGACAAGGCTACCAACACCATCACCCTGACAAACTACAACCACCCGGAAATGACCCTTGCCACCAACGAGATGGGCGACGATTTGAAGCTTCATCTGGTGGGTGACAATCATATCGCCGAACTGATTGTATGGGGCTTCGGCTGGGGCGGCAATCTGGAAATTACCGGAGACGGCTCCCTGACCATCAATGAAAACAAAACGTCTCAGACTGCGGCGATCCGCTTTATGGCCGAGGGAACACAGGGTCTGCTCAAGGTCGGCTCAAACGCTTCTGTGACAGCGTATAAGAGCGCAGGTGAAAACACTTATTCTGCGGCCTTTGTATCGACAACATCCTCAACCCTTCCCTTCACAGGTAATCTGGAAACAGAGCTTGCCCTGACCGCCAATTCCGGCATCGAGGGGGAGACCACCGAATGGGAAAATGTCATATATGAAAGTAACTATGTTGCTCAAGACTGGAAGGTTCTCACCAAGGGCGAGGACGGAAAGAAATACGGCGTTAGT
This sequence comes from Pseudoflavonifractor sp. An176, assembly GCF_002160435.1. Classification (NCBI taxonomy): domain Bacteria; kingdom Bacillati; phylum Bacillota; class Clostridia; order Eubacteriales; family Oscillospiraceae; genus Pseudoflavonifractor; species Pseudoflavonifractor sp. An176. The sequence continues at coordinate 61,696 of NZ_NFKO01000002.1, forward strand.
TACGGAACAATCTACACCGACAGCGATTTAACAAACGGCAAGCCTGTGGGCTATATCCACGAGCTGGTGAAGGTGGAAGGACTTCCTAGCCAAAAAGAATATCTTGCCGTTCAAATTGCTACCGTTGACGGACTTGAAAAGGACGCTCTGCCTGAGGGATATACCGACTCAGGGGAAACCATCAGCGCCAAAATAGGCGATATCAGCTCTATGACAGTGCTGATCAAGGACGGGCAGAGGTTTTATTGGGGAGCAGACCCGAATCATTCCCAGTGGTTGGTCTATCAGACCGCCGTTGATAACGTAACTGCGGAGGATTGGGGTCAGACAATCCTGACAAAAATTGTAGTGCCTGTGGCTGGAGAAGGCGTCAGCGGTGCGACCGAAGAAGATATTCCGGCAGGCTATACCACCAACGTGGTAAAGACCGGCATGTATAGCTACTACTGCACCAATGATGTGATCAAAGTATCCCCGTCCGGGACTTCTACCGATCCGGGCACTGATCCTGGAACAAAACCTGGTGAGGATACTGGCGCCAAAGATCTGACTGCTTCCGAAACCGGTGTTTCCATCTCCCTGACCGATGGAGTGCCAGAGGGTGCAGAGCTTTATGCCGACACCATTGCACAGGAAAGCGTGCTGGGAAGCCGTCCGGAACTGAAAGAGGAGCTGCCGGGCCTGTTGTCTATTTACGAGATCAGCGTTAGAAAAGACGGTAAAGCTCTGGAAATCAAGGATAACCCCATGACGGTCAAAATCCCGATGAACGACCACCTGAAGGGCTACAAATACTACCAGGCGGTATATCTGGGTGAAGAGCTGGAACGCTTTGATGCAGTGGTGGAAGGTGACTTCCTGGTGTTTGAGACTACCCATCTGAGCCAGTATGCTATCCTTGGCTCCAACACACCGTTTGAAACCAGTACGGTTCAGGACGGAGAGCAGACCGGCGCGGGCGATCAGTCTTCCGATACAACGATTCCGCAGACCGGGGACGGCAGCAACATGATGCTGTGGATTGGTCTTCTGGCTGCATCCGGAGCCGGCGTCTATGGCATGACGCTTTACAGCAGAAAGAAAAAGGAACAGAATATATAACATTTTACAGCCGCCATCAGACAGATGGCGGCTGTTTTTGAGCCATAAAGTCTTTTCTTACGGTGCAGTATTCAAAGGGCGGTAAAATTTGACATTATACAGCATTTTGTTGTTTGTTCTTGTCTAAACTTGCGACCGACTACGAAAATTCTACGGAAAATCTCGGAAAAATCTACAAAATTAGACGGTATAATCCCTATATCAACAATTATGAACGGGGATAAACATACCGGGCGGTTGTCCTATCCCCGCAGGGGGATAAAATGCCGGGGATAAAAAAGCAAACGGAAGCGTGATCTCAATTGGAGCGAATCTGAAATGAGGGCAACGAGCGAAAAGTATCGCCTTAATTCCTATGACGGCGAAGAACTGCCGTTTGAGAACTATATGAAACTTGACAATACAAATCCGGCTCCAGATGAAGTTGCAAAAATGATTAAAGCACTCTTTTCAATCGAGGAGTAATTTACCGAAAGACGATGTACGAATTGTTGGGAAAACTTTTCCCCACCATGAAGCCTCTGGATATGCCCAAGAAGTCCGAGAGCGCCGCTGTGGCCGCTCCTGCTGCCGCTGCTGAGAAGGTGGAGGAGAAGATCGACTTCTCCAAGGTGGAGATCGAGCCTCTGTTCTCCGATTTCGTGGACTTTGAGACCTTCTCCAAGTCTGATTTCCGTGCCGTGAAGGTGCTGGCCTGCGAGGCTGTGAAGAAGTCAAAGAAGCTGCTGAAGTTCACTCTGGACGATGGAACCGGCACCGATCGGGTGATTTTGAGCGGAATTCATGAGTATTATGAGCCCGAGGAGCTGGTGGGCAAGACCTGCATCGCCATCACCAACCTGCCTCCCCGGCCCATGATGGGCATTGACTCCTGCGGCATGCTGATTTCCGCTGTCCACCACGAGGAGGGCGTAGAGAAGCTGCATCTGCTGATGGTGGATGACCACATCCCTGCTGGTGCCAAGCTGTACTAAGCATCCCAACGGATTTTGAGATGTTAGAGAGCCCCGTGAACGATCTGGTTCACGGGGCTCTTGCCTGTGTATGGAGAGTAGGGTATGATGGGGGTACGTGTAGAGGGGAGGGATGATGTTTGAAGAGAGAATATGCGGAGGCATACGTCAGGTGGTATCATGAAAAAACAGTGAACATAAACTTTTTGTTTACGATGGTAGAGTTATATCTACCTTTTGCTGTTCCATCCGTTGCATTTGCTCATGTCAGCAAAAAATTTGTATCAGCTGTTCTTTTAGTTGCAGTAATTTTATTTCAGAGCATTGTTGCAATTATACTGAAAAGAAAATTCTCTCGGCTAACGTACTACCAGCAATTTCTGCTGACAGGACTGGCTACGCTTTATACTTCATTTGTATTCCTATTGCTCTCTATATCTTATGTGGAAGTGTCTGAATTTTGGCCTGGGTACTACGTAATATTTCCAGCAGCATGGCTTCTGATTGTTGGTGTAAATCTTGGATGGACTTGGTGGCGTGTTAAGAGTGGGTATTATGTTGGCAGAGAAGAAGGAAAAGAACCTCAAAAACTGGCTGGCTCTGTGCTTATCTTCTCTGTTGCTGGAGTTATAGTTGCTCGAATGACTGGCCCGCTGTTGGGACAAACAGCGATTCGCACTATCGTGGTATGGGGCATTTTTATCCTTAGTGCGTTGTTTACGGTGGGATGTCCCAATCTTCTCAAAGCGCATCTGGTTCGAAAGTATCAAATTTATGGGGCATCGGTAGAAGCGTATGAGCCGGACACAGAGAAGAAAAAGCCGTTACTCTTACGGATTTTCCTGGTGTTGCTGGTTGGAGCTTTGATAGTGATTGGAATACCTTTGGCCATAGACATCATAACACATTATTTGGGAGTATGATAACGTTCAACTTTCTTCAAGTGGACAATTGCAAGAGGGCGTTTAAGAAATTTCTTAAGTTTTCGATTTACACTGGATTAATGGCGCGCCAAATGGTATGATATCAAAGATAGGCTCAGCCGTTGTGCAGGAACGTTGTGGGGATGTGTCCCCATGATACCTGTGGGCAAAACACGGCGAACGTGTTGGAAATCTGACATACAAGGGAGTTTTTCTATGCTAGTATTGGAACTGTTGAAGTCTCTGTTCCTAGGCGTGGTGGAGGGCATCACGGAGTGGCTGCCCATCAGCTCTACGGGACACCTCATTTTGGTGGATGAGTTCATCAAACTCAACGTCACCACGGAATTTATGGATATGTACCGCTATGTAATTCAGCTGGGCGCTATTCTGGCGGTGCTGCTGCTGTTTTTCCACCGGCTCAATCCATTTTCTCCCCGCAAGTCTGTCCGCCAGAAACGGGACACTTGGAACCTGTGGGGCAAGGTGGTGCTGGCCTGCATCCCCTCTGCGGTGGTGGGCCTGCCCCTGAACGACTGGATGGATGAGCACCTCATGACCCCCTGGGTAGTGGCCGCTGCTCTGATCATCTATGGTCTTGGGTTCCTCTATGTGGAGAACCTGCACCGTACCCCCTCCGTTCGCAGTACCGGAGACATCACCTGGAAGACCGCTTTGCTTATCGGCCTGTTCCAGACTCTGTCCATCATCCCCGGTACCTCCCGTTCTGGAGCCACCATTCTGGGCGCCATTCTCATTGGCTGCGCCCGACCCGCCGCCGCTGAGTTCTCCTTCTTCCTGGCCATCCCCACCATGGTGGGCGTGAGCATTCTGAAGCTGGGCAAGTTCTTTGCCGAGAAGCTGATGGCAGGGGAGCCCGTCTTCACCGGGGAAGAGGCCGCCATTCTGGCTGTGGGCTTTGTGGTGTCCTTTGTGGTGTCGGTGGTATGCATCCGATTCCTCATGAACTTTGTGAAAAAACACGACTTCAAGATTTTTGGCTGGTATCGCATTGTGCTGGGCGCGCTGGTGCTGCTGTTCTTCGGCGTGCAGGCGCTTCTGGCTCACTGATTGGTATAAGAGAGACGGTTTCTCCCATGGGAGGAACCGTCTCCTGTCATTTGACTTTATTTCTGAAACTGTGGTATGATAAGGGCCAATTCCAGAGGCGGTGTGAGAGACGCCGCCCAAGAAGGCGAAAGTGGTGAAATTAGAATTGAATCCAAATCATGGGCTACAACCCAGAGAGGAGTCAAGAGAGAGTCATATGCAGCGCAATGGGCAGGGCGAGGCCCAGCATGCGCTGCGGGAGCTGGTACGTCGCTACGGCACCAAAGTGCTGGGCGACCCCAAGATTGGCCAGCTGGCCCGGGCCAATCCGGCCCTGGCGCCCTATGGAGCGATGTTAGAGGCCTTTGCCAGAGCGGGCCTCTATGCAACATACCTGGACCATGTGGAACAGGGCAGGGAGAAGGACGCTGCTATCCGTGCTGCGGCGGACCGCCTGGCCCCCGTGGATACACCCCAGCGGGCCGCCGCAGAGTGGGTGTGTCGCGTCAACTGGCGGGTGGTGGAGCGCCGCCGTCCCAGCCCCAGTGCTCCCGCCCCACAGCAGCGCACCAAGCAGCGGCGGAGTGCACCGTCCCGGTCCATCTCCCTTCCGTCCTTCAAATTCAGAAGGTCTAAAAAGAAAAAAGAGGAGAAGGACGGGCATCCCCTGTGGGCCACGGTGCTGTGCATAGCACGAATGCTGTTGGGCCTGGGGCTGATGGCGGTGGTGCTGTACAAGAGCGGAGCGGTGTCCCTGCTGGCCCGGATGGACGAGAACCTGTGGCGTCATCTGCCTGAGACGGTACAGCAATTCATTCTCCACGCCCCGCCTGTAGCCTGGGAGCGCTGGCTGGTGGAGAGCTTGGCCCAGCGGCCACCCATGCTGGAGTTTGCCAAGCTGGTGTTGCGCCAAGCCTGGTATCCCGCTGGAATCGCCTGTCTGATGCTGTGGGGCGGCTACCTGACGGTATTTGCCCCTCTGGCAGCCCATCAGGGCCAGGGGCTGATTCGGCAGATGTTGGGCGGAGCAGTGGCCCTGGTGGTGCTGGCCATGTTGTCTCTATTTGGCGTGTCGGCGCTCTATGCCATTGCCTTTCTGTGGTGAGAACCCCAGCTACTTCTATTCTGATGAAAAGTCCGGTGCAGAACGTGACGTTCTGCGCCGGACTTTTGCTATCTTCATGTTTTGTAGTGGTAACATTTCCTGCACGATAGAAACCGATAGGGCGGAAGGAGAAGAAAAGAGAGAATATTTTTAGGAAAAATATAAAATTGTATAATAAAACCAATTGAGCAAAGTTGCCTGTGGGTATCCAGAGGGCGGGATTATATTTCTTTTTGGAAACAATCAAAGGGACATAACATGTGATGTACCGGAAATTGAGTGAAATCTACAAAATTGTATTGTTGGCTCCTCACAAATATGTAAAAAATGTGCGCTTTTCGTTGACTACAAATTTAGGAAGTTATATGATGAAATCAATCTTATAACATAGGAGGGGCATATGAAAAAGCAAGTTCTTTCAATGTTGCTGGCGGCAGGCATGCTGTCCAGCTACGTGGCAGTTCCTGGCATGGTGCAGGCCAAAGCGGCTTCGCCAGAGGACAGCCTCGTGGCCAATTACCAGTTCAATGGTAATTGGCAAGATTCCGTCCATCCCGGCACCGTGGGTACTGGAGAAGGCTCCAGCCAGCCCACCCTCGTCACCGACGATACCCGGGGCGAGGTGATGAAGTCGGGCAGCGGGAAGAGTTGGGTCAAGACCGACAACCCGCTGTACGGCGAAGACCTGTCCGGCGGCTTTACGGTGAGCGCATGGATTGACGCCAACGCCGTAGACACCTGGCTGGGCATTTGGAGCTTCTCTTCCGGAACAGGCAACGCCGACGGATTCTATGGCATGTCCAGCAACGGCAGCATCTACTTCAACGACAATCCCGGCGCCGCCACCTATCAGGACATGAAGGAGTTTGGCGGTACCGTCACCAAGGACGGCGGCTGGGAGCATGTCACCGTGGTGATGGACAACCAGCAGATTCGCATGTATAAGGATGGGGCTCTGGTCAAGGAGCTGACTCCCTCCACCCAGGGCGTCAACCCGGGGAAGGGTACCGACTACATGCTGGACTTTGTCTCCACCACCCAGTTTATCTATCTGGGCACCGCCAGCCCCCACTACTGGAACTCTGGGGACTTCAAGATGGACGACTTCAAGGTCTATTCCAAGGCCCTCACCGAGGACGAGGTGCGCACCGAGTACCTGTCCGACGAGACCGAGGCTGCTGCCATTGTGGCTGAGGATAAGGCTGCTCTGACCGTGGCTGACATGGCCAGCATGGACCTGACCCTGCCCACCGTGGGCAGCAGCGGCTACACCACTATCTCCTGGGCCTCCAGCAATCCCGATGTCATCGCTCCCGATGGCACCGTAGTGCGCCCGGAGGAAGACACCCAGGTGACCCTCACCGCCACCATCTCCCTGGGTCAGGTGTCTGACACCAAGGAGTTTACCGTGACGGTGCCCAAGCAGGACCCCAATGGCGATCTGGCCATTTATCGGGACCAGCTGACGCTGGGCACTGGCTATATTGCCGGAGACCTGGAGCTGCCCGACTCCATCGGGGCTGCCTCCATCACCTGGACCTCCAGCGATGAGGAGTTTATCACGTCTGAGGGCAACGTGACCCGCCCCCAGAACGGCAACGCCGCTGTGACCCTCACCGCCACCCTGAGCCTGGATGGGGCCGACGATGTGACCAAGGACATCAAGCTGGTGGTGCTGGAGCAGGGCGCGGACATCGCCTCCTATGTGAGCAATGACCCCGATCTGTCCACCGATGGCCTGCGTGGCCAGACCGGCGGCATGAAGATCGCCCAGGTGGAGGCAGACGGCACCTTCACCGCTCTGCACAAGGACCAGCCCATCCTATACACCACCCTGGGGGCCAAGGCCTATGTGTCTCCCGTGCTGCTGCGCAAGGCAGATGGAGACCGCTTTGCCATGATCGCCGGGGATGGCGGCAACAACTCCACCATCCTGGTGTACGACTCGGACGATCTCATCGACTACACCAACGAGCGCACGGTGTCCCTGCCCGGCGTGTCCAGCATCGCCAAGCTGGCGTGCGTGTACGATTTGACCGCAGAGGAATACCTTTTGTATGTAGAGGACAAGGCTGGGACCGTGCACCAGTACACCTCCGAGGATTTGTCTGTGTTTGAAAAGGCTGAGAGTACAAATTACACCTTCACTAGCCTATCTGGTGTGCCCTCTGACGCTGTGTGGGCCACCTCCATCCCCCTGACCCAGGCGGAGTATGACAAGCTCACCGCCACGTACTCCAACCCCTATAACACCTCCATCACCCCGGTGACCCAGGAGGTGACCGTGGAGGAGAATAGCGATGCCCAGCAGGCTCTGGATGAGGCTGTGGGTGAGCTGATCGCCCAGTACTCCAACGGGGAAGAGCGCACCTACGATGTGCGCTGGAATACCTCCGACCTGGACAAGGTGGACACCAGCCGTCCCGGCGTGGAGTACACCATCCGGGGTACCATCGGCGGCAGTGCCTACTACACCGATGCCCAGGACCCCCTCATTGAGGAGCGGGCAGACCCCAGCATTACCTATGACGAGGAGCGGGACCTGTACTACTTCACCGCCTCCTATCCCGTCAACGGCAAGGACGGGGCGGACGGCTATGACCGCCTGGTCATCCGTGTGGCGGACACCATCGAGGGTCTGGCCGACGCCCAGGAGTATGTGATCTGGGACGAGAGTGAGAGCCAGGGCTTTGGTCAGTTCATCTGGGCCCCCGAGCTGCACAAGATCGGCGACTCCTGGTATTTCCTGAGCACCGCCGCCCGGGTGGAGAGCGGGTACAGCTTCGATCTGCGCCCCTTCCTGCTCAAGTGCAACAACGCCGATGACATCACCAACCCCGACAGCTGGGGCGAGCCGCAGCGCATCAGCCTTAAGGCCGGGGACACCACCGCCCTCAATGCCATGTCTCTGGACATGACCTACTTTGAGGTGGGGGACAAGGCCTACTACGCCTGGGCCGACTTTACCCGCAATGCGGACAACCCCAACGGCGTGTCCAGCATCTACATCGCCAGCGTGGACCCTGCAAACCCCACCCAGCTGACCAGCAACTGCTCGGTCATCTCGGTGCCGGAGTACTACTGGGAGCTCCAGCGCTACACTGTCAATGAGGGGCCCTCTGTGCTCCAGAACAATGGCAAGGTGTACATGGCCTTCTCCGCCTCCGGCACCGGTGCGGAGTACTGCATCGGCCTGCTCACCGCGGATGCCACCAGCGATCTGCTGGACCCCGACTCCTGGACCAAGACCCCCTATCCCATCATGACCAGCGGCGACTTCAACGACGAGCTGTGCGGCCCTGGCCACAACTCCTTTACCGTGGATGAGGACGGCAACCCCGTCATCGTCTACCACGCCCGCAACGCCGCCGAGCACGCCAACCACAGCGGCGATCCCCTGTACGACGCCTGCCGCCACGCCTACGTCAAGCCCGTGTTCTTTGATTCTGAGGGCGTGCCTGTGCTGAACATGTCCGATGACGAGTTTGTGAAGGGCGGTTCTGAGATCACCGTGACCCTGAAGGTGGCCGGTGAGGCCCAGGAGGCCCAGCCCGTACTGGAGTACAACTTTGACGAGGACTGCAACGGCCAGACCGCCAAGGACAGCGTGGGCGACAACGACGCCACCCTGGAGGGCGGCGCTGTGTACGCCCAGGACCCCGACTACGGCCAGGTGCTCTACTTGGACGGCGACAGCAGCGACGGCTGGGGCGGCCATGACAGCTATCTGGCCTTCCCCGAGGGCTTCTTCGACGGCATGGACAGCGTCACCATCTCCATGGACGTCAAGGAAGTGACCCGCTGGGGCAACTTCTTCACCTTTACCATTGGTCAGGACAACCAGAAGTACCTGTTCCTGAAGACCATGCCCACCAACCTGAAGTTGGCCATTACCACCGGCAGCTATAGCACCGAGCAGATTGCCTCCTGGAGCGGCGCCTATCCCGACAACAGCCGCACCTGGATGAACCTCAAGCTGGTGGTTACCAAGGACAGCATTAGCATGTACCGGGACGGTGAGCTGGTGGCGGAGAAGCAGAACACCGGCATCAGCATCTCCGATCTGGGTGACAACCTGAAGGCCTATCTGGGCAAGTCCTTCTACGGGGAGGACCTGTACTTCCGTGGCTACTTCGACAATGTGAAGGTATTCGACTATGCCATGTCTGAGTGGGAGGTCAAGACCTCTTATGAGCAGGATGAGGCGGACCGTCTGGCCATGCTGGAGGACGTGCAGCGGGTGGCCGAGACCTTTGCCATCCCCAACGCCGACGACATCCGGGGCAACATCACTCTGCCCCAGGAGCAGGACGGCGTGAGCATCACCTGGACCTCCTCCAACGAGGACGTCATCAGCACCGCTGTGGTGGAGCATGAGAACTACGACGCCACCCCCGCCGGTGTGGTCACCCGTGGCCAGGAGGACCAGACCGTCACCCTCACCGCTGTGTTCTCCAAGGAGGGCCAGACTTCCGTGACCAAGACCTATGACGTGGTGGTCAAGGCCAAGGCGGAGGAGGTCACCGAGGACGACTATGTGGGCTACCTGTTTGTCCACTTCACTGGTAATGAGGCCTCTGCCTCCCACGAGCAGACCTACTTCTCCATCAGTGAGGACGGCCTGAACTGGACCGACCTGAACAACAACCAGGCGGTGCTCACCAGCAACATCGGTGAGAGCGGCCTGCGGGACCACTTCATCGCCCGCGCTCCCGAGGGCGACAAGTACTACATGATCGCCACCGACCTGAGCATCTACCACAACGGCGGCAACTGGCCCGGCGCTGGCGGCAGCGGCAGCCACGGCATTGTGGTGTGGGAGTCCACCGACCTGGTGAACTGGAGCGAGCCCTGGATTGCCGAGATCGCCCCCGAGAACGCCGGATGCACCTGGGCCCCGGAGTTCATCTATGATGACACCACCGGGGAGTATGTGGTGTACTGGTCCGCCACCTCCATTGAGCTGGACGAGGAGGGCAACATCGCCCAGGAGTATGAGAACCACGCCATCTACTACAGCAAGACCCGTGATTTCCGCACCTTCACCGATCCCGTGCTCTACCACGCCGGCGGCACCGATGCCAACGGCAAGCGCATCAAGGTCATCGACTCCACCATGATCGAGGACGATGGCAAGTACTACCGCTATACCAAGAACGAGAGCCGGGGCATCATCGAGATTGACGTGGCCGACTCCGTGCTGGGTGCCTTCACTCCCATTGAGTCTGTGGACCTGAGCACCAACCTGCCCGCCGCTCAGGGCGCTGTGGAAGGCCCCATCATCTTCAAGCTCAACGAGAAGAGCGCAGAGGGTGAGGACCAGTGGTGCCTGATGGTGGACCGCTTCGCCAGAGGCCAGGGCTACTATCCTCTGATTACCACCGATCTGTCCTCCGGGGAGTTCACCATGCTGGACGACAGCGAGTACTCCATGCCCAGCAAGTACCGCCACGGCTATGTGATGCCTCTTACCGCCAAGGAGTATGACGCCCTGCAGCGCGCCTATGGCTCCGAGGACTATGTGAGCACCTATCGGCTGGAGCAGACCCTTGAGGCTGCCAAGGGCACCGACATGGACGCCCTGACCCAGGACAGCGCCCAGGCTCTGACTCAGGCCATCGCCGCCGCCGAGGAGGCCCTGGCCACCGTTCAGACCACCCAGGAGGCGGACGCCGCTGCCCAGGCCCTGCAAGAGGTCATGGACAACCTGACCTATCAGGAGGACGTGGTGCTGGAGTCCATCCAGGTCACCGCTCCCAACAAGACCGAGTACACCCAGGGCGAGGAGCTGGACCTCACCGGTATGACCGTCACCGCCACCTACAGCAACGGCACCACCCAGGATGTCACCGCTCAGGCCAGCGTCACCGGGTACGACAAGGACCAAGTGGGGGCTCAGACCATCACCGTCACCTACACCGAGGACACCATCACCGTCACCGACACCTTTGTCGTCACCGTGACAGAGGTGGAGCAGCCCAGCAATGTGGACAAGACCCTGCTGGAGAAGACCATTGCCTATGCAGAGAAGCTGGACACCACCGGGGTCACCGACTCCGCCGGGGCTGTCTTCCAAAAGGCTCTGACCGAGGCCAAGGCCGTGATGGCCGACACCGAGGCCACCCAGGAGCAGGTGAATGCCGCTTGGGACAACTTGCTGGAAGGTATCTGGGGTCTGGGCCTTGTCCAAGGCGACAAGACTCTACTGGAGCAGCTCATCACCAAGGCCGACGGCATGATGGCTGAGGCCGACAAGTATGTGGAGACCAACTGGCAGCAGCTGGTGGACGCTCTGGCCGCTGCCAAGGACGTGGCCGCGGATGGGGATGCCATGGATGAGGACATCCAGCCTGTGGCGGAGGCTCTGCTGAATGCCATCCTGGCCCAGCGCTTCAAGGCGGACAAGTCCATCCTGGAAGGCCTCATCGGCAAGGCTGAGGGCATGGACCTGACCGGATACACCGCCGAGTCTGTGGCCACCTTCCGCACGGCCTTGGTCAATGCCCAGGCTGTGATGGCAGATGCCACCCTGTCTGAGGACGACCAGGCCAAGGTGGACGAGGCTGTGGCCGCCCTCACCGCTGCTATGAACGGCCTCACCGCCCAGGGCGAGACTCAGCCCTCGGACAAGCCCGAGACCACCGACAAGCCCCAGACCACTCAGAAGCCCGACGCTGAGGGCGGAAGCGTGCAGACTGGGGACCAGGCCAATGTGGTGCTGCCCGCAGCGGTGGCCCTGCTGGCTCTGGTAGGACTGATGTTTGTGGTCAGCTTTGGAACAAAGAAACGGGGGTAAAGACAGCATATGAAACAAAAACGGTTTGTGGCGGCTGCCACGGCAATGCTTATGTGCATTGCCGTGGGCGGCTACGCCGCCGTGGCAGGGCAGGAGACCCAGCCCCAGGTGAAAGTCCTGGACAAGAGTGTGTCCGGCAATCCCATGCTGGGCTTTGACGAAAATGGAGACGTGCTCTACGGCGGCGACCCCTCCATTTTGGTGGACGGGGACACCGTATACTGCTACGTGGGGCATGACACCTCCACCGGTGAGTACTATCACATGCCGGACTGGCGGTGCTACTCCTCCACTGATATGGAGAACTGGACCTATGAGGGAGAGATCCTCAACGCTGCTGACATTGCTTGGGCGGCGGATGACGTGTCCGCCTGGGCCTCTCAGGTGGCCAAGGGCAGCGACGGCAAGTATTATCTATACTACTGCACCGAGGCCGACCGGGCCAACGGCGGCGGTAAGTCCATCGGCGTGGCGGTGGCCGACCAGGCCACAGGCCCCTTTGTGGACATTGGCCACCCCCTGGTGCGCAACATCGACACCCCCAACGGCCCCCACACCTGGGAGGATATCGACCCCACCATCTGGATGGAGACGGATGAGAACGGAGTGGAGCGCCGGTATCTGGGCTGGGGCAACAACCGCTTCTTCGTCTGTGAGCTCAACGAGGACATGGTCTCCATCCTGGACCGGGACGGCGACCCCGCCCACCTCTCCGTGGGCTACTACTCGGAGGACGGCACCCCCAATGACATCGTCATTGGCAAGATGAACGGCATCGAGATCTTCAACGACCAGGACAAGTTTGAGGGCCACAGCTACACCGAGGCCCCCTACTACTACCGGCAGCAGGATGAGAATGGCAACTATTTTGGCCCCTATTACATGTTCTTTGCCACCGACTGGCGGGAGCAGATGGCCTACGCCACCACCGATGACATTATGACCAACGAGTGGGAGTTTGGCGGCATCCTCATGGAGCCCTCTGCCACAGGCAACACCAACCACATGGCAGTCTTTGACTTCCAGGGTCAGACCTACTTTGTCTACCACGACGGCAGCCTGCCCCACGGCAGCGGCTTCCGCCGGGTGGCCTGTGTGGAGAAGATGGAGATCAATGACGATGGCACCATCGACCCCATCGCCAAGACTGCTGTGGGCCTCACCGGCACGGTGAGCACCATCACCGACTACACCGGGGCCTATGTGGCCAACGAACCCTTTGAAAACTCCCTGTCCGACTCCTTCTACCCCATCACCGACTGGAGCACCGCCAGCCTCACCGCCCGGGGCAGTAAGGACATTTTGGTGGACTTCTTCCAGACCGGCACCGAGAAGGAGTGGGAGATCAACCCCGGCAAGGCGGACAAGAGTGTGGAGGAGTACGTCTCCATTGAGTCCAACAACAAGCCGGGCCTGTACCTCACCGCCGGGGACAGCTCCGGGGACACCATCCCTGTGGTGCTGGCCCAGGACGCCGGTGGCACCCAGGACGAGGCTCTGCGCATGACCTTCCGCACCCTGGAGGGTTTTGCCGGAAAGGGCGTGAGCTTTGAGAGCGTGAAGTACCCCGGCTACTATCTGGTCAGTCGGGACGGCGATCTGCTGCTGGCCCAGGACGTGGAGGATGAGGAGGCCACCTTCTTTGTCTCCACCGAGGACACCGCCGTCACCAACCAGCCCGCAGATGTGCAGAAGACCACCCGGATGTACACGGTGGGGGAGACTCTGAACACCGATGACATCCGCATTCTGCTCCAAACGGGGGACGGCCAGTATGTGACGGTGGACACCTATACCACCAATGCCTCTGAGGTGGACATGAGCACCACAGGCAAGAAGGAGCTGCGGGTCACCTACCAGTACGCAGGCAAGCAATATGAGGCATCCATCACCATCACCGTGGTGGACCAGGACTACCGCTGAGAGGAGGAAGACAGGGATATGAAACACAGCAAATTCATCTCGGCCCTGTTGGCCGGGGCCATGGTGTTTACCAGTACCTCTCTGCCGGGTTACCTCCAGGCCAGCGCCCAGGGCGTGGACCTGGATGACGGACTGGTGGCCGCCTATTCCTTTGACGGCGAGAACCTCGCCGATGAAAAGGGAGGCAGCGACGCCTCCGCCATTGCGACGGGGCTCAATGCCTACAGCGGCGCCCCCGTCTATGAAGCGGGTAAGGAGGGCAAGGCCCTCCGGCTGGGGGACTACGGCTTGAAGCTGAACCGGGAGGACCTGGGGGACAACTTCACCGTGTCCCTGTGGCTGAACTGGGACGGCTCGGTGGTGTATAACCAGAGCGTCCTCTTCCTGGGCTATCATAACCCGGAGAAGTGGCTGGCTGTGGGCGGAACAGAACACGACGGCCTCACCAATAGCCGCTTCTGGGCCAACGGCAACGGCTATTCCTGGACCACACTGGGCAGTGCCGACCTCAGCGGGGGCTGGCACCAGTTGACCCTGGTGGGTTCCTCCGGCGGCGTGGCCGCCTACCTGGACGGGGAACTGTGCGGGTCTGGGACCAGCAACGGACCCCTCACCGGGGCAGACCAGGACATCTATGTGGGTGTCAACAACTGGGACGAGGAGTTTACCGGGCTGGTGGACGAGGTGAAGGTGTACGACCGCACCCTCAGTGAGGCGGAGATCTACCGTCTCTATGACGGTGAGACCTCCACCGAAACCCTGTTGGACCAGACTGGCATCACCGCCACCTCCAGCTTGAGCATGGTGGTGGGGCGCACCCAGTCCATTGAGGTCTCCATGCACCCGGTGGTGGCAGCAGCTGTCCCCACCGTCATCTATGAGACCAGTGACGACACCGTGGCCCAGGTTTCCCAGGACGGCGTGGTTACCGCGGTGGCCTCCGGCAACGCCGTCATCACCACCGCCGTGACCCTGGGGTCTGTCACCAAGACCGCCCAGACCAACGTGACGGTGGGCGGCACCCTGGATGACCGCCTGGTGGCCTCTTTCGACTTTGAGAACACCCTGGACAACGGGGTGGAGGGCGGCACTGCTGCCCAGGCCCTGGGGTACAAACTGGGCAGCTACACCGGGGAAGTGGTCTATGAACAGGGCCGGGACGGCCAGGCGGTCCGCCTGGGCGATTACGGTCTGAAGCTCAACCAGCAGGACGTGGGGGAGGAATACACCGTGTCCTTCTGGGTGAAGAACCATTCTGCGCTGGCGGAAAACCAGGTGCTGCTCCTCCTGGGCTATCACGACCCGGAGAACTGGATGGCCCTGTCCGGCAGCCAGAGCAACACCTCCAAGCTGAAATTCTGGGGCAATGGCGGCGGATTTAGCTGGACCACGCTGGCCACCACCTCCGTGCCCGCCGACACCTGGCACCAGATCACCATCACCGGCACCCAGGGCCAGGCCACCCTGTATCGGGACGGCGTGAGCCTGGGTACCGTCCAGAGCAACAACCCCCTGACTGGGTCCAATGCGGACATCTACCTGGGCGTGAACAACTGGGACGCCCTGTTTGACGGCCTGGTGGATGAGGTCCGGGTGTACAACATCGCCCTGTCCCAGGAGGAAGTGCAGGAGCAGGCCATGGATGAGTTCCAGGCTATGTTCCAGCAGAGCGTGGAGGGGACCCTTGAGGCCGCCCAGCTGCTGGGGGACAACGACAGCGCCCAGAATGTGCGCTATGACCTGACCCTGCCCCAGACTGCCGGAGGCATGGATGTGACCTGGACCAGCAGCAATCCCGACGTCATCGCCACGGACGGCTCTGTGACCAGCCCGGAGACGGACACCGACGTGTCCCTCACAGCAGTGTTCCAGAACGGCCTGCTGCGCTATGAGGTGAGCTTTGACTTCACCGTCACTGCCTTTGACCGCTCCCAGCTGGACACTCTGCTGGAGCAGGCCCGTGGGGTGGACACCACATTGCTCACCCCGGAGAGCGCCCAGCGTCTGGCTCAGGCCGTTGAGGCTGCGGAGGGTGTGGAGAACACCTTTGCAGCGGTGGACCAGGCTACCCAGACCCTGCGCTTTACCCTGGACCACCTCTACTACCGGGATGAGGCGGTGAACCCCTTCGCCTTCATCCAGGAGGCGGAGGCCCAGGTGGAGCTGGAGGCAGGGGAGACCGCCCAGGTGTTCACCCTTCCCGACCGTGTCAAGGACTATGTCACCGTGACCTACACCACTGGAAATGAGGACGTGGCCACGTACCAAGACGGCGTGGTGACTGCAGTAGGCGCTGGGAAGACCATCGTCACCGCCACCGTCACCGCCAAGTATGACGGTTTCCAGATGGCCTATTCCACTGCTGTGGAGGTGCTGGGTCAGCCGGAGCCCACCCCCGAGCCCGGCGATGTGGACAAGACTCTGTTGGAGAAGACCATCGCCTATGCCGAGACCCTGTCCACCGACGGTGTCACCGACTCCGCCGTGGCCGCCTTCCAGAAGGCGCTGGCCGAGGCCAAGGCCGTGATGGCTGACGAGAACGCCGACCAGGCCCAGGTGAACGCCGCTTGGGACAACCTGCTGGAGGGCATCTGGGGTCTGGGTCTTACCCAGGGCGACAAGACCCTGCTGGAGCAGCTCATCACCAAGGCCGACGGCATGATGGCTGAGGCCGACAAGTATGTGGAGACTTACTGGCAGCAGCTGGTGGACGCTCTGGCCGCAGCCAAGGACGTGGCCGCGGATGGGGATGCCATGGATGAGGACATCCAGCCTGTGGCGGAGGCCCTGCTGAATGCCATCCTGGCCCAGCGCTTCAAGGCGGACAAGTCCATCCTGGAAGACCTCATCGGCCAGGCCGAGGGCATGGACCTCTCCGGCTACACCGCCGAGTCTGTGGCCGCCTTCCGCACGGCCTTGGTCAATGCCCAGGCTGTGATGGCGGATGCCACCCTGTCTGAGGACGACCAGGACAAGGTGGACGATGCCGTAGCAGCTCTGAGCGCCGCCATGGACGGCCTCACCGCCGAGGGAGAGACTCAGCCCTCGGACCAGCCCGAGAGCTCTCAGAACCCTGAGACAACCGACCAGCCCCAGGCCACTGAGAAGCCGGAGAACGTGCCTCAGACGGGCGACTCCGCTCAGCTGATGGGATATGTGGCCGCTCTGGCCACTGCTGTGATGGCGCTGGGCGCTGTCACCGTGGTGCGTCGCCGCCGCCGCAATTGAATCGGTTTAGGCTGAGAAATCAGCCAAAATAAGAAAAAGGGATGCGCCGCAAACCTGTCAGGTTTGCGGCGCATCTCTTTTTGTCTCATGCGTCCGGTTGAGCCGGGAGGAAACTTACCCTTCATGGATGGGGGCGGGTGTGCTATAATCAAACGGTATCGGTGTGTGGAACCCTTGCGAGAAAGAGAGGAACAAGATGAACGAGAGTAAGCGCCCCCTGTGGCTATTTTTTACCTATCTCAGACAGGGAAAAGGACACCTGGCCCTGTATCTCCTGTTGGCGCCCCTCAACGCTCTGGTGGAGATCGGCTTGGCGGCGGCTATGGCCTCTGCTGTGGACTATGCCATGTCCGGCCAGGTGCAGGACATGGGGCGGTATGTGGGCCTTTATGCCCTCTATGTGCTGCTGGGCTTTGGGGTGGGCTACGGCGTGAAGCGTGCCCGGATTTTGCTGTTGGGCCGGGTGATTGCCGCCTTGAAGCAGGACGTCTATGAGCATGTGATGTATCTGCCCTATCCCAAGTTTCGGGAGAACAATTCCGCGGAGTACCTGGCGGAGCTGACCAGCAACATGGAGATCGTCCGGGAGTCCTATTTCACCGCTCTGTTGCGCCTCTATCCCGAGGTGTTAAAGTTTGTGGTGGCCACCGTGGCCATGATATGGCTGAGCCCCTGGCTGGGGATGTACGTCCTGCTGCTGGCGGGATTGCAGATGGTGGTACCCGTCATTTTCTCCAAGAAGATCACGGAGAAGGGGCGTTATTACGCTCAGTGCAACGAGGGGTATATGGTCACCGCTAAAGAGGACCTGTTGTCCTATGAGACCTCCACCCTGTATCAGATTTTGGTCTTTCTCACCGGGCGGCACCGGAAGAAGAGCGTGGAAACCGAGCGGGCCCGCAGCGACTCCAAACTGATCAACGCCATGTCCTATGAGGTGTCCTTTGCCATCGGCAACGTGATGTACCTGGGCATCTATGTCATCGGTGCCTTTCTCACCCTCACCGGACACCTGGGTGTGCCTGCCATCATTGCCGCTGCCCAGCTGATGGTGTACATTGCCTCTCCGCTGACCACCATCAGCGGGGACATTGCCGAGCTGAAATCGGCCCTGAAGGTGGTGGGGCAGTATGTGCAGCTGGTGACAGGGCCTCAGCGTCCCCAAGGGGGTGTCCAACCCGGCCCCTTTGCCCACAGCCTGTCCCTGGACCACGTCACCTTCTCCTATGGGGATCGCACGCTGCTCAGCGGCCAGAGCTACGCCTTTGAAAAGGGGAAGAAGTACATCATCCACGGGGAGTCTGGCTGCGGAAAATCCACCCTGCTGAAACTCTTGCAGCGGCTGCTGCCGCCCCAGGCCGGGGCTGTGACCCTGGACGGGGTGGATGTGGAGCAGGTAGACCGGACAGCCTATGCCGCCAAACTGTGCTGTATTCCCCAAGAGCCATTCCTCTTTGATGACACCATCCTGGAAAATGTGCGGCTCTACCGGGATTACACCCAGGAGCAGGTGATGGAGGCTTTGGACAAAGCGGGGCTTGCCCAAATGGTGGCCCGGCTGCCCCAGGGGGTCCACACCCCCATCGGGGAGAACGCCTCCTTCCTCTCCGGCGGAGAAAAGCAGCGGCTGGCCATTGCCCGGGCCCTGCTCTCCAACCCGGAGATTTTGCTGGTGGACGAGGGCACCTCCCACTTGGACCCGGCCACCGCCCAGGAGATTGAGACACTGATTTTCTCCATCCCTCACCTGACGGTGATTGCCGTGTCCCATATCCTCCACCCCTCCACGGTGGAGATGGCCCACAAGATGCTCCATCTCCACGGGGGCATGCTGGAGGAAGAACCCATACCATGAAAGAAGGGAACATCCATGAGAATTTTAATGCTGGGAAACAGCTTTACCTTTTTTAACGATATGCCGGACATGCTGGCTGAGCTTACCGGGGCGGAGGTGGTAGCCCACACCCGAGGTGGGGCGCGCCTGTCCGAGCAGCTCAACCCCAACACCCGGATGGGGGCCGCCACCCAGGCGGCGCTGCGGGAGGGGAAATGGGACTATGTGGTACTCCAGGAGATGAGCAACGGCCCCATCACCAGTCCGGCGTCCTTTTTCAGCAGCGTCACCCGCCTGTGTGAGCAGATTCGGGCCAATGGAGCGGTACCGGTGCTCTACGCCACCTGGGCCTATCAACGGGGCGGGGCGAAGCTCCGGGCCTTTGGCATGGACTACGACCAGATGTACCAGCAGCTCCACCAGGCCTACGCCCAAGCGGCCCAGGACACCGGGGCGCTGATGGCGGATGTGGGTACCCGGTTTTACCAGCTGGCGGACCAACAGAAGCTGTACGCCCAGGACAGCTACCACCCCAGTGAGGCGGGCTCCCGCCTGGCCGCCCAGGTGCTGGCCCAGACCATCCAGCGGGGGAGCGAAGAAGTATGAAATTCATCCATTTGTCCGACCTGCACCTGGGAAAGCGGGTCAACGAGTATTCCATGCTGGAGGACCAACAGTATATTTTAAAAGAAATTATACGCATTGTAGAGGATGAGCGGCCCCAGGGGGTGCTCATCGCCGGGGACGTGTACGACAAGTCGGTACCCACAGCGGAGGCAGTGGCCCTGCTGGATGACTTCCTGGTCCAGCTGTCCCGGCGGGGGCTCCAGGTCTATCTCATCAGTGGAAACCATGACTCTCCGGAGCGTATGGCCTTTGGCGGGCGGCTGATGGAGCAAAGCGGCATCCACATCGCCCCGGTGTACAACGGCACGGCGGCGGTGTACACCCTAGCCGATGAGTACGGCCCGGTGCACATCCATCTGCTCCCCTTTGTCAAGCCCGCCCATGTGCGGCGATACTTCCAAGACCAGGAGATCACCAGCTACACCGACGCGGTCACCACCGCCATCCAGGCCATGGAGGTGGACCGGGAGCAGCGGAACATCCTGGTGACCCACCAGTTTGTCACCGGGGCTACCCGGTGCGACTCGGAAGAGGTGTCGGTGGGAGGCACCGACCAGGTGGACGTGTCCGCCTTTGACCCCTTCGACTATGTGGCTTTGGGCCATCTCCACGGGCCCCAGACGGTGGGGCGGGAGACGGTGCGCTACTGTGGTACCCCTCTGAAATACTCCTTTTCCGAGGCGGGACACCACAAGTCTGTGACGGTGGTGGAGCTGGGGGAGAAGGGAAATGTGGCGGTGCGTACCGTGCCCCTCACCCCGCTGCGGGACCTGGTGGAGCTGCGGGGCAGCTATGAGCAGCTCACTCTCCGGGACTTCTACCAGGGCACCCGCTATCCCCAGGACTATGTCCACATCACCCTCACCGACGAGGAGGACATCCCCGACGGAATGGCCAAGCTGCGGATCATATATCCCCACTTGATGAAGCTGGACTATGACAATTGCCGCACCCGGGCAGAGCATTCCATTGAGATGGAGGAAGACCAGGAGAAGAAGTCCCCGCTGGAACTGCTGGACCAGTTTTACGCCCTGCAAAATGGGCAGCCCATGGGGGAGGAGCAGAGGGCCTTTGCCCAGCAATTGATGGAATCCATTTGGGAGGGTGAGCGATGAGACCACTACACTTGACCTTGTCCGCCTTCGGCCCTTATGCCGGGCAGGTGGAAATTCCCCTGGAACAGCTGGGAGAGCGGGGGCTGTACCTCATCACCGGAGACACCGGGGCGGGGAAGACCACCCTCTTTGATGCCATCACCTATGCGTTGTATGGGGAGCCCAGCGGGGACAACCGGGACCCCTCCATGTTCCGCTCCAAGTACGCCCAGCCGGACACCCCCACCTGGGTGGAGCTGGTATTCTCCTACGGCGGGCAGACCTACACGGTCCGGCGCTCCCCGGAGTATGAGCGCCCCGCCAAGCGAGGGGGCGGCACCACCCTCCAGCGGGCGGAGGCGGAGCTGCACCTCCCTGACGGCCGCCTGGTCACCAAGACCCGGGAGGTCACCGGGGAAATTGTGAATATCATCGGCCTGGACCGCAGCCAGTTTGCCCAGATTGCCATGATTGCCCAGGGCGACTTTCTCAAGCTGCTGCTGGCGGACACCCGTAGCAGACAGGAGATTTTCCGAAAGCTCTTTCCCACTCGGGGATATATGGTGTTCCAGGAGAAGGTGAAAAGCGAGATCGGCGCCCTACAGAGACAGTGCGAGGCGGCCCGGGCCAGCGTCAAGCAGTACATAGACGGGGTGCTCTGCCCCCGGGAGGACCCGATGTACCCCCAGTGGGAGCGGGCCTGGGCGGGAGAGCTGCCCATCCAGGAGACGGTGGAGCTTCTGGAGACCCTCTTGGATCAAGACCGGGAGCGGGACACCCAGTGCAGTGAGGAGCTGGAACAGCTGGACGGAGAGTGGAAGGCTGTCACCGCCCTGTTGGCTAAGGCGGAGGAGCTGGAAAAGGCCCAAAGCCAGCTGGAAGAGGCCCAAGCCCGGCGGAAGACCTGTGCCGCCCAGTGGGAGGCGGCGCAGCAGCAGCTGGAGGCCCAGACGGCACAGGCATCCCAGTTGGAGGGCCTGCGGGCCCAACTGGCGGACCTGGAGGCAGAGCTGCCCCGGTATCAGGAGCTGGACCAGCTGCGGCAGAACCTCACCGCTCTGGTCCAGAACATCAGACGGCAGAGCGCCCGGCTGGAGGAGCAGGAGAGCGAGCAGCAGCGGCGGGAGAAGGAGCTGGAGCTCTGGCGGCAGGAGCGGGCGGGCCTGGAAGAGGCAGGAGCCCAGCGGGAGCGGCTGCTGGGACAGCAGACCCGGGCCCAGGAACAGAGCCAGCAGCTGGAGGAGCTCAACACCCTGCTGGCAGGGTGCCGTCAGGCCCGTGTGAACTTGGAGAATGCCCAGAAACGCTATGGTGTGGCCCGGCAGAAGGCACAAGCGGCTCAAGAGGACTACACCGGGAAAAATCAGGCCTTTTTGGATGAGCAGGCGGGAATTTTAGCCCAGCAGCTGGCAGAGGGCCAGCCCTGTCCCGTGTGCGGGTCCCTGACCCATCCCACCCCCGCCCAACTCTCCCCGGGGGCACCCACGGAGGAGGAGCTGAACCGGGTCAAGCAGGCCTGGGAGGCGGCCCAGCAGACCGCCAGCACCTGGAGTGTGGAGGCGGGAAAGGCCCGTACAGCTCTGGAGGAGCGGGAGCAGCGTCTGCGCAGTCAAATGGCCCACGTGCTGCCAGAGCAGGGGGCAGACCAGCCTTTGGACCAGGTGGCCCAATCCATCCAGGAGGCCCAGCGGAAAGCCCAGGAGGCATTGGACCAGGTGAGGGGACAGCTAGGCCAGGTGGAGGCTGCCTTGGCGCGCAAGCGACAGCTGGACACTCAAATTCCCCAGCAGGAGCAGCGGCTGGGGGAGCTGGAGCAGGCCATGTCCTCCGCTCGGGAGCAGCTGGCAGGAGCAAACAGCCGCCGAGAAGAGCTGGAGGGGCAGGTTCACACCCTGGAAGAGCAGCTGCGCTATCCCCAGGCTGACCAGGCCAGACAGGAGCAGAGTGACCTGAAAGGGAAGCTCCAGCGGCTGGAGGAGGCTCAAACTCAGGCTCAGCGGCGGGCCAATGCCGCCCAACTGGCCCTGACCGGGGCAGAGGAGGCGGTGAAGCAGCTGAAGCAGCTGGTGGAGCAGAGCCAGCCGGTGGATGTGGAGACCCAGCGTGCCCGCAGCCAGGAGCTGACCCTGCGGCGTGCCCAGTTGACTGCTGTGCAGCGGGAGCTCCACACCCGCCTTACTACCAACCGCACCGCCTTGGAGCAAATCCAGGGAAAGACCGCCCAGCTCACCCAGCTGGAGCAGCGGTATACCTGGGTGCGCACGTTGTCCAACACCGTCAACGGCACCTTGCCGGGGAAGGAGAAAATCGCCCTGGAGACCTATGTGCAGATGACCTTCTTTGACCGCATCCTCCGCCGGGCCAATCTGCGGCTGCTGGTGATGACCGGGGGCCAGTACGAGCTAAAGCGCCGCCGGGAGGCGGCGGGCAGCCGGGGCCAGAGCGGCCTGGAGATGGATGTCATCGACCACTACAACGGCACCGAGCGCAGCGTCAAGTCTCTGTCCGGGGGCGAGTCCTTCCAGGCCTCTTTAGCCCTGGCTCTGGGGCTGTCCGATGAAATCCAGTCCTCCGCCGGAGGCATCCGCCTGGACACCATGTTCGTGGACGAGGGCTTTGGCTCCCTGGACGAGGAATCCCTGAGCAAGGCCATGGGGGCGCTGGGAGATTTGGCTCAGGGCAACCGCCTGGTGGGCATCATCTCCCATGTGTCCGAGCTCAAGGAGAAAATCGACAAACAGATCGTGGTGCGCAAAGACCGCACCGGCGGCAGCCGGGTGGAGATTGTGGTGTGACACAGCATTGAAATTTGCCTATAGTTATGGTATGGTAAATACGTTCAAT
Source organism: Pseudoflavonifractor sp. An176 (assembly GCF_002160435.1). Taxonomy (NCBI): domain Bacteria; kingdom Bacillati; phylum Bacillota; class Clostridia; order Eubacteriales; family Oscillospiraceae; genus Pseudoflavonifractor; species Pseudoflavonifractor sp. An176. The sequence continues at coordinate 85,174 of NZ_NFKO01000002.1, forward strand.
TTTACCACAGGGAAAGAAGGGTATACATGAAGTGGTTGTATCGAATCATCTGCGCCATCCTCATTGTTGTGATGGCGGTGTCAGGGTATAAAATTTGGAGCATCATGTCAGAGTACAAGGAGGGCGAGGACGCCTATGGAGAGCTGGAGCAGTTTGTGAGCATCCCCAGTGAGCTGCCTGTGCTTCCCTCCGAGTCTGGCGAGGAAGAGAACCCAGATGGCACTCCGGCCCCTCAGGCTACCGAGAATTTGAATCAGTTCCCGGTGGTGGATTTTAATTCCTTGAAGGGGATTAACCCGGATGTAATGGCCTGGATTTACATTCCCGGCACCCATGTCAACTATCCTGTGGTGCAGGGTTCGGACAATGAGTACTACCTCAACCGCCTGTTCACCGGCAAGTGGAACAGCGCGGGCGCCATTTTCATGGATTACCGCAATGAGGCAGACCTCACCGACCCCCATACCATCATCTACGGCCACCAGATGAACAACAAGACCATGTTCAACGACCTGCGCCACTATGCCGACCAGAGCTTCTATGAGGAGCACACGGTGGGCTACCTGATGACCCCCGATCAGACCTATCTGCTGCAATTCTTCTCCGGCTATGTCAGCAGCGTGGACACCAACGCCTGGCAGCTGAACTTCACCGAGGAGGGCAGCTTTACCAGCTGGCTGGAGGATATCCAGGGCCGTTCTGCCTTTACCACCGATGTGCAGCTGCGGGAGGAGGACCGGATTGTCACCCTGTCCACCTGTAGCTCTGCCTTTGAAAATGCTCGTTTTGTCCTGCATGCCCGCTTGGTGCCTGCTGAGGTCAACGGATAACAAATGCCCCGAGAGGCTTCAAGCCTCTCGGGGCATTTTTGTAATTATTGGGCCACCGGGGCCGAGGGGCCGAAGCAGATGCGGCGGATGGGAGGGAGGACCACCTTCTGAACGGGACCCATGACGGTCCCCACGCCCACGGCGCTGACAACGGTACCCACAAAGACCAGGCTGGTGGGATAGCCTGTAATACCCTGATTGAGCTGAATCATACCCATAAATACCAGAGACAGCACCAGAGCGATGACTACGGTGGCGGTGTCCACCACCACCTTGACCTGGCGGAAGGTCTTGTCCTTCACGGCTTGGGTGATGGCTAGGGTCATGCCCTCCATGGGCATGTTGATGAGATCGGTGGCCACATAGGCGGACACCCCAATGGCGATGAGCACCAGGCTGATGAGCATCATGACGACACGCCCCGCCACAGTGGGCAGACAAAAGCCGCCCATAAGAAAGTTAGTGAAGTCCACGAAAAAGCCGAAGATGGTGGAGAAAATCAGCTGTGTCAGGTCAATGAGGCGAAATTCACGCCGCTTGATGAGAATCTGAGCCACAATAAACAGGGAGAAAATGAGGATCACACAGGTGCCAATCTCGATGTTGGTGATGGCGCTGAGTACGGCGGGAATGGAGTTCACCGGCGACATTCCCAGGTTGGAGTTGGCCGCGAAGGTGACCCCAAAGGCCATGACAAACAGGCCCAGCACATAAAATAAAATCCGACAGCAAAATTTTCGTCCGTCCATATAATATAAAGTCTCCTTTTTTAGGCAGGAAGGAAACCACGGAAAACCAGATGGTTTTCCGCGGTTTCTCCCAATAAGCCTGTGATTATGATACTGAATTATACGCCTGAGAGGACCTGGAATCAATACATAATTTGCATCATGCAAGATATAGGGTGATTGAAAAATGCGGGGAGATTCCAAAAAGGGGTTGAAATTTCTCAAGGTTATTTGTACAATGTAGGGGATCGCCTGCGAAGAAGCGAGTGCGGGCGGGAAAGAACGGGAAACCGTCAGAGTTTCCCAATCAGAAACGGGGAGGGCGAGAACCATGAAGCAACGATGTGAACTCGTCGGCCCGTGTTTGAACAGATCTGCGCAAAGGCATACCGGCAGAGGGCTCTGACGGTATGCCTTTCCTATGGAATGGAGAGGTGTGGAACATGAGTGGCAGAGGGCGGCGGAGACGGGTGGTCAATTCCACCAGAGTCATCGCCTTATCGTTTGCTGGAGTCATTCTGATGGGAGCACTGTTATTGATGCTCCCCATTTCGTCTCGGTCTGGGGTGAGCTGTGGGCCCATCACGGCCCTGTTCACCGCCACGTCCGCCACCTGTGTGACGGGCCTGATCGTGGTGGACACGCTGACGCAATTTACCTTATTTGGACAAGTGGTCATCTTGGCCCTGATTCAGTTGGGCGGCCTGGGCTTTATGAGTGTGATTTTCCTGTTGGCCAGCCTGGTGAAAAAGCGCATGTCTTTGAGTCAGCGGCTGATGATGGTGTCCGCCTTTAACCTCAACGACATGCATGACGTGGCCCGGCTGGTGGGCGGAGCCTTCCGTCTGACCTTCCTGGTGGAGGGCATGGGCGCCATTGTGCTCACGGCGTGTTTCTGGCCCCGCTATGGCCTGGGGGCCATTTGGAAGGGCGTATTCACCGCCGTGTCCGCCTTTTGTAATGCGGGCTTTGACCTGTTGGGCCCGGACGGCTTGGGCAGCCTGTCCACCTATTCCGACAATCCGGTGGTGCTGCTCACGGTGGCCTGCCTTATTGTGTGCGGCGGCCTGGGCTTTTTTGTGTGGAAGGAGATCATACACAAGAAATCCTTCCACCGCCTGTCCCTGTACAGCCAGATGGTGATTGTCATCACGGCATCCCTCATTGTGGGAGGCATGCTGTTTTTCCTGCTGGTGGAGCATGACAACCCTGAGACGCTGGGGGGAATGCCCTGGTGGCAGCAGGGGCTCAACGCCCTGTTCCAGTCCATCACCCTGCGTACCGCTGGCTTTTTGAGCATTTCCCAGGGCGGACTGCGAGAGGTGTCCCAGTTTGTGTGTGTCCTATTCATGCTGGTGGGCGGCTCTGCCGGGTCCACCGCCGGTGGTATTAAGACCGTGACCTTGGGCGTGCTGGTACTGGCCATGCGGGCCGGGCTCCACGGCCGCAGCGAGGTGACCATCCGGGGCCGCACCATCCCCCTGACCAAGGTGCTCTCCGCCGTGACCTTGGTGCTGGTGGTGTCTGTGATGTTCCTGTTCTCCTCCATCACCATCTCGGTGGTGGACGAGGTGCCCTATCTGTCTGCCGCCTTTGAGACAGCCTCTGCTCTGGGCACGGTGGGTCTGACCACCGGGATCACCCCAACCCTGTCCACCTTCTCCCACCTGTTGCTGGTGGCGATGATGTACTTGGGCCGTGTGGGTGTGCTCTCTCTGTCCGTGGCATTCTTGACCCAGGGCGGGCGGCAGAGCCGCATTAGCTATCCGGAAAGTGACGTTATGATCGGTTAATGGAGGAATTGACGTGAAGAATTTTGCAGTGTTTGGCCTGGGCCGATTTGGAACGGCGGTGGCCAGAGAGTTGTTCGAAGTAGGCCATGACGTGTTGGCCGTGGACACGGACCGGGATCGGGTGCAGAGTGTAGCCGACCTGGTGACCCACGCCGTGGTGGGCGATGCCCGAGACCCGGCGGTGCTCAACGCCCTGGGGATTGGCGAGTACGACTGTGCCGTGGTGGCTGTGGGTAACGACGTGGGCAGCAGCGCCCTCATTACCATGCGCCTGAAAGAGGCCGGGGTGCCCCGTGTGGTGTGTAAGGCTATGAGCCACGTCCACCAGCGCCTGCTGGAGAAGGTGGGGGCGGACCATGTGGTGTTCCCCGAGCATGAGATGGGCATCAAGGTGGCCCAGGGTCTGGCCCGCTCCAACATCCTCAACTACATCGAACTGTCCGAGGACTACGGCATCGTGGAGGTGGACCTGCCCGCTGCGTGGCAGGGCAAGACCATCCGGGACCTGGACATCCGGGCCAAGTACGCCCTGAACGTCATTGCCGTGCGCCGGGGCCAGGAGGTCAACGTCTCCCCGGGGGCAGACTACGTGCTCTTCCCCAATGACAAGATGATGGTGCTGGGCCGGGATGAGGACATTGCCAAGATATGCGACAAATGAGACATGAAGTGATATCCAGCCGCTCCAACCCCCTGGTCACCCGGCTGCGCAAGCTGGGCAGCAAGCGCAGCGCCCGCCGGGAGGAGGGCGTATTCGTGGGGGAGGGGCCCAAGCTGCTCCAGGAGGCGGTGCGCTGGCGCATTCCCCTGGAGACGGTGGTGTACGCTTCCGGTGTCACCCTGCCTCAGCTGCCCGACGACGTGCGGGTGGTGGAGGTACCGGACTCTCTGCTGGAGGCGGTGGCCCAGACCCAGACCCCCCAGGGAGTGGTGTTTGTCTGCCGTACCCCCGCTCGGGAACTGCCGGAGCAGCTGACGGGGAACCGCTACCTCATTTTGGACGGGGTGCAGGACCCGGGCAATGTGGGCACCATCTGGCGCACCGCTGACGCCTTTGGGGCGGATGGCCTCATTCTGTGCTCCGGCTGTGCCGACCCCTGGAGCCCCAAGACGGTGCGGTCCACTATGGGGGCAGCGTTCCGCCTGCCCGTGTGGGAGTGCACCCTGGAGCAGGCGGCGGCACGGCTCCGGGCAGCGGACATTCCTCTGTATGCTACAGCCCTGCAGGAGGACACCGTGGACGTGCGGCAGGTCTCTCTGACCCGCAGCGGCGTCATCATCGGCAGCGAGGGCCGGGGCGTGTCCGACCTGAGCTTGCAGCTGTGTGAGAAGACGGTGAAAATTCCCATGGTGGAGCGATGCGAATCCCTCAACGCCGCCGTTGCGGCGTCGGTGGTGCTCTGGGAGATGGCCAGAGACCAATTATAAAGGAGAGAGAAGGGGGCGGGGAACGGTGTCCCACTTGAAATACTGGGTGTGGTTGTCCACCCGGCGAGGCCTGGCGGGGGTGACCATGCAGCGGGTGCTGGACCACTTCGGCGGGCCGGAGCGGGTATACTACGCCCATGCCCGTGACGTGGACGAGCTGACTGAGCTCAGCGGTCTGGCCCGATCCTCTCTCAAGGACAAGTCCATGAGAGAGGTGGAGCGGATTTTGGACCGCTGCGACCAGCTGGGCATCCGGGTGATGACCCGTCAGGATGCGGTGTATCCCCAGCGCTTGGAGAACATCCCCCAGCCGCCCTTGGTGCTCTACGCCAAGGGACGCCCCATCTCTCTGGACGACCAGGTGGCCATTGCCATGGTGGGCACCCGCAGCTGCACCCCTTACGGGGAGCGGGTGGCGGGAAAGCTGGCCATGGAGCTGACCCACGGCGGCGCTATGGTGGTGTCCGGTATGGCCCAGGGCATTGACGCGGCCTCCATCCGGGGAGCGCTCATGGCCGGGGGCACGGTGGTGAGCGTACTGGCCGGAGGGCTGGACGTTATTTATCCCCGGTACCACCGATTTCTCTACGAGGATGTGGCGGCCTCCGGGCTCCTTCTCTCGGAATATCCCCCAGGGACCGAGCACAAGGGCAGCCACTTCCCAGTGCGCAACCGCATCATCAGCGGTCTGTCTCTGGGCGTTGTGGTGGTGGAGAGTCCCCGGCGGGGCGGCGCTCTCATCACAGCCAGCCATGCTCTGGACCAGAACCGGGACGTATACGCCGTGCCCGGTGCCATCGACGCCCCAGCCAGTGAGGGCACCAACCGCCTCATCCAGGAGGGAGCCGCCAAACTGGTGACCTGTGGGGAGGATATCTTGTGTGAATGGCGGGATCGCTTCCCGGAAAAATTAGGGGTACAGCCCCCTCTGAACCCCCAGGTGGTGGAGCAGAGATTGCAGCAGTTGGAGCAGGTACAACCGGCTCCCGTTTCCCCCCAAACAGCCCCCGCTGCGGAAAAAGAGGTTGACAATCCCGAAAGCATGGAATATATTGACTGGAAGGAGTGCCGGAAAAACCTGACCGATGACGAGCAGGTGGTGCTCCTGGCTCTGCAAGAGGGAGCCAAGGGAGCGGACGGCCTGGTGGAGCACACCCAGCGCTCTGCCAGACAGGTTCTGGCTGCTCTGACCATGTTGCAGCTGCAAGGGTACGTGACCCAGGGAAAGGACAAGCGATTCCGGGCAGCGGTGAAACTGAAAATGGAGTAAGAATCTATGGGAAATACGAATTTGGTGATTGTAGAGTCACCAGCTAAGGCAAAAACCATTGGAAAATATTTGGGACCGGACTATCAGGTGAAGGCGTCCATGGGCCACGTGCGGGACCTGCCCAAGAGCAAGCTGGGCGTGGACGTGACCACCTTCGAGCCGGACTATCAGGATATTAAGGATAAGGAAGAGACCATTTCCGAGCTGAGAAAGGCCGCCAAGGACAGCCAGCGTGTCTATCTGGCCACCGACCCTGACCGAGAGGGAGAGGCCATCTCCTGGCACTTGCAGTCGGTGCTTGGAGTACCCAAGGAGAAGACCTGCCGGGTGACCTTCAACGAGATCACCCGCAAGGTGGTCACCGAGTCCATCGCGTCCCCCCGGGAGATCGACCAGAACCTGGTGGACGCCCAGCAGGCCCGGCGTATTCTGGACCGCATCGTGGGCTATCAGCTCTCCCCCTTGCTGTGGAAGAAGATCCGCCGTGGCCTGTCTGCGGGCCGTGTGCAGTCCGTGGCCACCCGTCTGGTGGTGGAGCGGGAGGAGGAGATTCGCGCCTTCGTGCCCAAGGAGTACTGGTCCATCACCGCCGACCTGGGCCGCATCGCCCCCAACATCGGGGCCTTCCGGGCGGAGTTCTACGGCCGGGACAAGAAGATGGAACTGGGCAACGCCCAGGAGGTGCAGGAGGTCATGGATGCTGTGAAGGCAGACACCTTCACAGTGCGGGCAGTCAAGCGCCAGGACAAAAAGCGTAACCCCGCCCCGCCCTTTATCACCTCCACCTTGCAGCAGGAGGCCTCTCGAAAGCTGAACATGACCCCTCGGCGCACCATGTCCGTGGCCCAGCAGCTGTATGAGGGCGTGGACATCACCGGAGAGGGCACCGTGGGTCTGATTACCTACATGAGAACCGACTCTCTGCGCCTGTCTGAGGAGGCTCTGGCTTCCGCCAAGACCTTCATCGAGGCTCGGTACGGCAAGGACTATTATCCCGAAAAGACCCGCCGCTTCAAGGCCAAGGACTCTGCCCAGGACGCCCACGAGGCCATCCGTCCCTCGGATGTGAACCTCACCCCGGAGCAGTTGAAGAAGGACTTGACCAGCGAGCAGTATCGGCTGTACAAGCTCATCTGGAGCCGTTTCCTGGCCTGCCAGATGGCCCAGGCTGTCTATGACAGCGTGTCCATTGAGGTGGAGAGTGCCGGGTACCAGTTCCGGGCCAGCCACTCCTCCATCAAGTTCTCCGGCTTCACTGCCGTGTATGAGGAGAGCCGGGACGACGAGGACGAGGCGCCTCAGTCTCCGCTGCCCGACTTGAAGGAGGGGGAGGCTCTGCGTCTGGATGACCTGAGCCCCTCTCAGCACTTCACCCAGCCCCCCGCCCGATTCACCGAGGCCACCCTCATCCGGGCTCTGGAGGAGAAGGGCATTGGCCGACCCTCCACCTATGCCCCCACCATCTCCACCATCACCGACCGGGAGTACGTGGTCAAGGAGGGCAAGCACCTGCGGCCCACTCCCCTGGGAGAAGTGGTCACGGGGCTGATGAAGGACAAATTCTCCGACATTGTGGACCCCGCTTTTACCGCCCAGATGGAGGAGCGGCTGGATAAGGTGGAGACCGGCGAGGTAAATTGGAAGCAGGTGCTGTCCGACTTCTACACCGACTTTGACCAGGAGATGAAGAAGGCGGAGAGCGAGCTGGACGGGGAGCGCATCAAGGTCCCCGACGAGGTCTCCGAGGAGATCTGCCCCGAGTGCGGGCGCAACCTGGTGGTGAAGTCCGGACGGTTTGGCCGTTTCCTGGCCTGTCCTGGCTGGCCGGAGTGCAACTTCACCATGCCTCTGGTGGTGGAGATGCCGGGCAAGTGCCCCCTGTGCGGCGGCCGCCTGGTCAAGCGCACCGGAACCAGCAAGAAGACCCACAAGCAGTACACCTACTACTGCTGCGAGCACCTCAACAGCAAGGACGAGAGCCGCCGCTGTGAGTTCCGCACCTGGGACGTGCCTGTGAAGGACTGCTGCCCGGAGTGTGGCCACACCATGTTCAAGAAAGCGGGCCGGGGCTACAAGCGCCCCTTCTGCATCAACGAGAAGTGTCCCAACTTCCTACCGGAAGAGAAGCGGGGCGGCTTCCGCAAGAAGACCGAAGAGGGCGAGGCAGCCCAGCAGGTGGAAGGTCAGGAGCAGGCCGAGGGCGAGACCAAGAAGAAGACCACGGCGAAAAAGACCACCGCCAAGAAGAGCACGGCGAAAAAGACCACCACGAAGAAGACGACCACCAAGAAAACCACGGCCAAAGCCGCCAAAGAAGCGGACGAGGCCTGAGATAAAGGAAGAACTATGAATGTAACCATCATTGGCGCAGGCCTGGCGGGCTGTGAAGCCGCCTGGCAGCTGGCCCAGCGGGGGATTGGGGTGACCCTGCACGAGATGAAGCCCCACAAGATGACCCCCGCCCACCACAGCAACGGCTTTGCGGAGCTGGTGTGCTCCAACTCCCTCCGCTCCGACCAACTGGAGAATGCGGTGGGGCTGCTGAAAGAGGAGCTGCGCCGCTGTGGCTCCCTCATCCTGCGCTGTGCCGACCAGACCCGTGTGGAGGCGGGCGGCGCGCTGGCCGTGGACCGGGAGGCCTTCTCCCAGGCGGTCACCGAAGCCGTGCGCAGTCACCCAAACATCACCGTGGTGGAGGGGGAGGTCACCCACATCCCGGAGGGAGAGGTCATCATCGCCAGCGGACCCCTCACTTCGGAAGGGCTGTCGGAGGAGATTGCCAAGCTCTTTCCCAACAGCGGGTATTTGAATTTCTACGATGCCGCCGCTCCCATTGTCACCTTTGAGAGCATCGACATGGACCACGCCTGGTTTGCCTCCCGGTATGACCGGGGCACGGCGGACTACATCAACTGCGCCATGAGCCAGGAGGAGTACCAGGCCTTCTGGAAGGAGCTGTGCCAGGCCGAAGAGGCCCCTGTCCACGGCTTTGAGGACGGTCGGGTGTTTGAGGGGTGTATGCCCGTGGAGGTCATGGCTCGACGGGGGGAACAGACCCTGTGCTTTGGTCCCCTCAAGCCCAAGGGCCTGCCCGACCCCAAGACGGGGAAGGAGCCCTATGCCGTGGTGCAGCTGCGCCGGGACAACGCCCAGGGCACCCTGTACAACATCGTGGGCTTCCAGACCCATTTGAAGTGGGGAGAGCAGAAGCGGGTGTTCTCCATGATTCCCGCCCTGGCCCACGCCGAGTATGTGCGCTACGGGGTGATGCACCGCAACACCTACCTGGATTCCCCCCGGATGCTGGACGCTTACTACCGGGTACGGGGCCAGGAGCGCATCTGCTTTGCCGGACAGATCACCGGCGTAGAGGGGTATGTGGAATCCACCGCCTCCGGCTTTGTGGCTGGCGTGGAGCTGGCCAACCGCCTGCTGGGCAAGCCAGCCGTGGACTTTCCCCGGGAGACCGCCTTGGGCGCTCTGGCTCAGTATGTGAGCAACGAGAGCGTGGTGGACTTCCAGCCCATGAACATCAATTTTGGAATCATGCCGCCCCTGGACCACAAGGTCAAGGGCAAGCGGAACAAACATGCAGAGCTGTCCCGCCGCTCTCTGGAGCTGGTGGACGCCCTGCGAGAGAAGCTGTAACGAGAAGGAGGGCCGGAGATGAAGATCATTGTAGACGCCATGGGCGGTGACAACGCCCCTCAGGCACCGGTGCGAGGTGCCTTGGATGCCATTGCCGAGTACGGCGTAGAAGTGGTGCTGGTGGGCCGTGGAGAGGAGATCCTGGAGGCCCTGCACAAGGAGGGGGTCACAGAAGTGCCTCAGGGCCTGGAGATCACCCACGCCAACCAGGTGGTGGAGATGTGCGACAACCCCGCCACCGCCTTCAAGGAGAAGAAGGACTCCTCTCTCACCGTGGGCCTGAACCTGCTCAAGGACGGCACCGGAGACGCCTTTGTCTCTGCCGGCTCCACCGGAGCCCTGCTGTCCGCCGCCACCCTGATGACCAAGCGCATCAAGGGCATTCGCCGGGCTGCTCTGGCCCCCGTGGTGCCCACGGGCAACGGCGGTGCGGTGCTCATCGACTGCGGCGCCACCGCCGAGTGCACCCCCGAGTTCCTGCTCCAGTTTGCCTTTATGGGCAGCTACTACGCCGAGCGGGTTCTGGGTCGTCCCGAGCCCAAGGTGGGCCTTTTGAACATCGGAGCGGAGCCCTCCAAGGGCACTGACCTGCAGCGGGAGGCCTATGGCCTGCTGCAAAAGGCCTCGGACGAGGGCCGCATCAACTTCGTGGGTAACGTGGAGGCCCGGGAGGCGGTGTCCGGCTCGGTGGACGTCATCGTCTCCGATGGTTACTCCGGCAACATCTTCCTGAAGACCATGGAGGGCGTGGGCATCTACATGGCCCGGGAGATCAAGAAGATGTTCCTGAAAAGCCTCAAGACCAAGATTGCCGCCCTGCTGGTGAAGGACGGCCTGCGGGAGTTCAAAAAGAAGATGGATTCCGGCGAGGTGGGCGGCACGCCCCTGATGGGTATTTCCCACCCCGTGATCAAGGCCCACGGCTCCTCCGACGGCTATGCTATGAAGAACGCCATCCGTCAGGCCATGGAGTACAGCAAGTCCGGCATCATCGAGGATATCACGGAAAACGTGGAGTACATGCGCCTGCCCGTGAAGGGCTTGGCAAAAAAGCAGGAGACAGACGGGACTGCGGAGTAAAAACTGTCAAAAAGACACTTGACAGGGACGCATCAAGCCCCTATTATGTTGTTACCAAAGCAACATAAAAGGAGCTTGAGAAAAGTATGTTTGAAAAATTGTGTGCCTTGATTGCCGAGCAGTTTGGCGTGGACGCTGACGCCATCACCAAGGATACCGCCTTTGTGGACGAGCTGGGCGCGGATTCTGTGGACCTGGTGGACCTCTCCATGGCTCTGGAGGAGGAGTTCGGCATGGAGGAGATGGAGGAAGAGGAGATCAGCTCCATCGTCACTGTGGGCGACCTGTACAAGTACATGCAGGAGCATCTGGATCTGTAAGAAGTCATTTGATTTGGGGAAAGCCCTGCCACTGGCGGGGCTTTTTCCGTGGAGGGTAGTATGAAAAGTTTGGAAGAGAAGTTGGGGTATCAGTTTAAAAACCTATCGCTGCTGGAGCACGCTATGACCCATAGCTCCTACGCCAACGAGCACCGCTCGGAGGGCGTGACCAGCAACGAGCGGCTGGAGTTTTTGGGGGATTCGGTCCTGGGCCTTGTGGTGGCACAGCATTTGTTTTCCTCGCATCCCAACATGCCGGAGGGGGAGCTGACCCGGACCCGTGCAGCGTTGGTGTGTGAGGAAAGCTTATACGAGGTGGCCAAGGTCCTGGATTTGGGCGCCTATTTGAAGCTGGGTAAGGGCGAGGCCGCCGGAGGCGGGCGCACTCGTCCCTCCATTCTGGCCGACGCCACTGAGGCCACGCTGGCGGCGGTGTATCTGGACGGCGGCATGGCCGCCGCGGAGAGCATCATCCGCACCTTTATCCTGGACAAGGAGCGGGAGAAAGCGGTGGACCGGGACTATAAGACCGCCTTGCAGGAGCTGGTGCAGCGCAAGCCCGGAGTGAGCGTGAGCTATCGCCTGGTGCGGGAGATTGGACCGGACCATGCCCGGATTTTCGTCATGGAGGCCGCCGTGGACGGCGTCCCTGCCGGACAGGGTAAGGGCCACACCAAGAAAGAGGCGGAACAGATGGCGGCCCGAGCCGCCCTGGAGAAGCTGGCCGGAGCGAAAGCCTGATGGACCCCAAGGGCACCGACGGGTTTGACCCGTGGGTGCCCTTGTATTTTTGTGTGAAATTCGATATAATAATCTCGATTTCATCCCAGGAGGGGGGAGAAGTATGGATGTCCCGGTATACCATCTGGACAAGGTGGTAAAAGTAAGACAGGAGGGCATGGAGGACTTCGACGGGCCTCTGGACCTCATTCTCCACCTGCTGAGCAAAAACAAAATCGAAATCCGGGACATCTCCATCACCCTGCTTCTGGACCAGTACCTGGATTGGATGGAACAGCGGGAACGGCTGAACCTGGAGGTGGCCAGCGAGTTTGTCATCATGGCCGCCCATCTGGTGTACATCAAGACCCGCATGCTCCTCTCCATCGACGACGAAGAGGCTTTGAGCGAGATGGAGCAGCTCATGGCAGCCCTGGAGGAGCACCAGCACAAGGAGAGCTACGAGCGCATCAAGGGTATCACCGGTGTGCTGGCGGGGCGGTATGAGTTCGGACGGGACTACCTGGTTGGCCAGCCCCAGCCTCTGCCCCAGGAGATGACCTATCGCTATCAGCATGACCCGGCAGACCTCACCGAGGCCTTTCGCCGTCTGTTCCAGCGGGGGGATGGAAATGTCCCGCCGCCCACCCGGGCCTTTCACGGCATTGTGGGCCGGGAACCCTACCCGGTGGAGACCAAGGCCCGGTGGATTCTGGACCAGCTGACCACCCTGGGAGTCACCCACTTCCGGGCTCTGTTTCGGGGCAGCAAGAGCCGCTCGGAAATTGTGGCCACCTTTCTGGCGGTGTTGGAGCTTTGTAAATCCAATCAAATTTATCTGGCTGGCGCCGGGGAGGACAGCACCTTGACCTGTACCCACCCGGAGCCCCAGGCGGCGGAGGACGGAGGAGCCTGAGCATGGAATTGAAGGAGTTGGAATGCACCATAGAGGGCATCCTATTTGCAGCCGGGGACCCGGTGCCGGTGGAGCGCATGGCCGCCACCCTGGAGCAGGATGTGGAGACGGTGGACAGCGTGTGCCGGAAGCTGGCCGACGAGTACCGCTACCAGCGCCGGGGCATCTGTCTGGTGCGTACCGAGCACAGCTGGCAGATGTGTACTGCCCCGGAGTACGCAGACCCCATCCGCAAGACCTTGGAGCACCGCAAGCCTCCCAAGCTGTCCCAGACCGCCCTGGAGGTGCTGGCCATTGTGGCCTACTTCCAGCCAGTGACCCGGGCGTACATTGAGCAGATTCGGGGTGTGGACAGCTCCTACACCGTGGGCATCCTGCTGGAGCGGAAGCTCATCGAGGAAGCGGGGCGGCTGGCGGTCCCGGGCCGTCCCATGCAGTTTCGCACCACCCACCACTTTTTGCGCACCTTTGGCCTGACCAGCTTGGACGAGCTGCCCGAGCTGCCCTCGGCCAGCCAGGAGGGCACCCAGCTGACCCTGGATTTGGAGTCGGCCATTGCCAAGATGCAGGAGGACGAGGGGGAAGAACCCTCGGGTGAGGCATGATGATTTGGATTGTACTGGGCTGCGTGGTCCTGGCCCTGGCGCTGCTTCTGCTGGTGCCTGTGCGGGCCAAGGCCAGCTACAGCCAGGAGGGAGTTCGGCTGGCCCTGGCGCTGGGGCCCATCACCGTTCCGGTGGTGCCCAGACCCGCCAAACGGCCCAAGAAAAAGAAAAAGCAGCCCAAGGAACCGAAAAAAACACCCCAGCCGGAGAAAGAGAAAACCAAGAATCTGTTGGGGAACCTTTTGAACCCCGGCTCGTGGAAGAAGTTTCGACGCTATCTGCCCCTTATCTGTGAGGCGGCAGGGGAGTTGCGGCGGAAGATCATCGTGCGCAAGCTGAAGATGCACCTGATCTGGGCAGGGAAGGACCCCGCCTCCGCTGCCATCGGCTACGGAATGATCAACGGGGTCATCGGCGGCATCTGGAACCTCATCGACGGCAACTTTCGGGTGAAGGACCACAAATTTGTGGTGGACCTGGACTACGACAAAAAGGAGCCCCAGGTGTCGGCTCAGGCAGAGCTCTCCCTGACCGTGGGCCAGTGTCTCAGCTTTGCCCTGCGATATATCAAAAAACTGGCGGCCATCAAGGCCGAAGAGGGTGGAACCACCCAGCACTCCAAGGAGGTAAATAGTCATGAGCGAACAAAAGCATCCCATTAATGAAGTGTTGCAGACGACCATGAGCCGGATTCGTGAGATGGTGGACACCAACACGGTGGTGGGCCGGCCCATCGTCACCGCCGACGGCGTGACCATCATCCCCGTGTCCAAGCTGTCCTTTGGCTTTGCCACTGGCGGCTCCGACTTTGGCAAGACCCCCAACGTGGAAAAGAACTTCGGCGGCGGGGCTGGGGCCGGGGTCAACGTCACCCCCGTGGCCTTCCTCATCGTCAAGGATGGCAGCGTGCGGCTGCTGCCCGTGGCTCCTCCCGCTGGGGACTCGGTGGGCCGGGTGGTGGATCTGGTGCCTGAGATGTTTGAAAAGGTCACCGGATATATCGACAAAAAGACCGGCACGGATAAGAGCGGAGAATAAAGGTGATACTACTCCCATCTGATACCTTGGATGGGAGTGACCTTTTTTGAGGAAGATTGCGGCCCTGTTGGTGGCCTTAACGCTGTTGTTTGGTACCTCCGCCCCGGCGGGGGCAGTGTCCACCTCCGCCTCGTCGGCGGTGCTCATGGATGTGGGGTCCGGGCGTGTGCTCTTTGAAGAGGACATGCACACGCCCCGCCCCATTGCCAGCATCACCAAACTGATGACCGCCCTGGTGGCGGTGGAGGAGACCTCCGACCTGTCCCAGGTCATCACCGTGGAACCGGAATGGCTGGAGGGGGTGGAGGGCTCTTCTCTCTATCTCAAGGCGGGGGACCAGCTGACTCTGGAGACCCTGCTCTACGGGCTGCTGCTCCAGTCGGGCAACGATGCCGCCCAGGTCATCGCCTGCTGGATTGGGGAGGACCTGGAGGGGTTTGCACAGCTTATGAATGAGAAGGCCCGGGAGCTTGGCATGAGCAACACCCATTTTACCAACCCCAGCGGCCTCAACCAGGAGGAGCACTACTCTTCTGCCTATGACATGGCCCTTCTGGCCTGCGCCTGCCTGGGAAACCCCACGGTGGCCAACATCTGCGCCACCCAGAACATTTCCTTGGAAGGGCGCACCTTCGTCAACCACAATAAGCTTCTGTGGCTGGAGGAGGACTGCGTGGGCATGAAGACCGGGTACACCGAGGCCTCCGGCCGCACTCTGGTGTCGGCGGCCACCCGGGGGGCACAGACCCTGGTGTGCGTCACCCTCAACGACCCGGATGACTGGGATGACCATCAGGCCCTGCTCCACTACGGCTTTGATACCTACCCGGTCACCCAGCTGTGCGGGGAGGGGACAACGGTGGGCCAGGCGGCGGTGGTGGGCAGTGTGCAGCCCACGGTGTCTCTGGTGGCCCA
Organism: Pseudoflavonifractor sp. An176; assembly: GCF_002160435.1. Taxonomy (NCBI): domain Bacteria; kingdom Bacillati; phylum Bacillota; class Clostridia; order Eubacteriales; family Oscillospiraceae; genus Pseudoflavonifractor; species Pseudoflavonifractor sp. An176. The sequence continues at coordinate 100,465 of NZ_NFKO01000002.1, forward strand.
GGGGGACTGCTGGTACCCGCTGGCGGAGGGAGAACAGCTGGACATGCAGCTGGACGTATATTCTCCCTTGACCGCTCCCATTCCCGCCGGGACCCAGGTGGGCACTGCCCGCTGGATTCTGGACGGGGAAGTGGTGGCAGGGATGCCCGTGGAGACGGGGACCGGGGTGGAAGACGACCGATGGAAACCCAACGCCCTGGTGCGCTGGTGGATGGGCCTGTGGGGCAAGAGCTGGGAGACCACCGTGCCCGGCATGGGACTGATTTAGACAAGGAGCGTGAGCGTGTGGAGGAACGGATACAGAAGATTCTCTCCGGGGCCGGGATCTGTTCCCGGCGCAAGGCGGAGGAGTATTTGAACGCAGGGCGGGTGCAGGTCAACGGACGGGTGGCTGCCCTGGGAGAGAAGGCGGACCCCCAGCGGGACCACATCCAGGTGGACGGGGTGGCATTGACCCAGCCCCGCCGCCATACATATCTCATGCTCCACAAGCCCAGGGGGTACGTCACAACCCTCTCGGACGAGAAGGGGCGCAAGACAGTGGCCCAGCTGGTGGCAGACTGCGGGGTGCGGGTATGGCCAGTGGGACGGCTGGACATGGACTCGGAGGGGCTGCTGCTGCTCACCGACGACGGAGACCTCACCCACAAGCTCACCCACCCCTCCCACGAGGTGCGCAAGGAGTACCACGTCCAGGTCACCGGAGACGTGACGGCGGCCCTGCCCATCCTCTCCAAGCCCATGGTGGTGGATGGGGAGGACATGGTGGCCGATGAGGTGGAGCCTCTGGGGCCTCAGAAGCTGAAAATCGTCATTCATCAGGGGAAAAACCGCCAGGTGCGGCGGATGTGCGCCGCCGCCGGGGTCACCGTCACCCGTCTGGTGCGGGTGCGGGAGGGCAATCTCCGGCTGGGAAACCTGAAACGGGGCACCTGGCGGACCCTGACCGCAGGGGAGATGCAGGAATTGTTTCATGAAATTTGCAAGTGACGGTAAACTTCTTGCAAAACCTCTTGCATTTTACCAAAAGAGCGAGTATGATAGGACAGAGAAACAATGATGGAAATCGGCGGCCCTTGGTGGTACGCCGATTTTCTTGGGCAAGGAGCCAGTGAGGGGGAACCGCTGTGAGTCGGGACATTTTAACGCTAATTCAGAGCAATATGGGCACATTTTCCAAGGGCCAAAAATTGATTGGCCGTTTTATTTTGGAGAATTACGACAAGGCGGCGTTTATGACGGCAGCCAAGCTGGGGCAGACGGTGCGCATCAGTGAGTCCACGGTGGTGCGCTTTGCCGCCGAGCTGGGCTTTGACGGCTACCCCGCCATGCAGCGGGCCTTGCAGGAGATGATTCGCAGCAAGCTCACCACCGTGCAGCGCATTGAGGTGTCCAACGACCGACTGGGGGACCACGACCTGCTGGAGAAGGTGGTGCAGTCTGACATTGAGAAAATCCGTACATCCCTGGAGGAGCTGAGCCGGGAGGAGTTCTCGGCGATTGTGGAGGCCATTGTCAAGGCCAAACATATCTACATCCTGGGCGTACGCTCGGCGGCCGCCCTGTCCGATTTCCTGGCCTTTTATTTCAACCTGATTTTTGACAACGTGCGCCAGGTGCACACCACCCTGGCCAGCGAGATGTTTGAGCAGATGCTCCGGGTGGGAGAGGGAGATGTGGTCATCGGCATCAGCTTTCCCCGCTACTCCACCCGCACGGTGCGGGCCATGGAGTTTGCCCGGGACCAGGGGGCCACGGTGGTGGCCCTCACCGACAGCGCCATGTCGCCCCTGTATGATACGGCCAACCTCCGCCTGTTGGCCAAGAGCGACATGGCCTCCTTTGTGGACTCCCTGGTGGCTCCGCTGTCCATCCTCAACGCCCTGATTGCGGCGGTGGGACGGAAGAAGGAGGCGGAGGTCACCGCTACCTTTGAGCGGCTGGAGAACATCTGGGACGAGTATCAGGTGTATGAGAAGGTGGAGTATGACGGGAAGTAATCAAACACGCCTGGGAGAGGAATGGAACGACGGTGAGTAGAGAAAACGTAATTGTGGTGGGAGCGGGAGCTGCCGGAATGATGGCGGCCATTTCTGCCGCCAGAGGCGGGGCCCAGGTGGTGCTGGTGGAGCCCAACGAGAAGGTGGGGCGCAAGCTGTACATCACCGGAAAGGGGCGGTGCAACGTCACCAACCACTGCTCGCTGGAGGAGATGATGGCCTCCATCCCCCGCAACGGCAAGTTCTTGTACAGCGCCCTGTCCCGGTTTGACGCCCAGGCCACCATGGACTTTTTTGAGGACCTGGGGGTCAAGCTGAAAGTGGAGCGGGGCAACCGGGTCTTTCCCGTTTCGGACAAGGCCGCCGACATCATCGACGCCCTGTTTTTTGAGCTGCGTCGCCTGGGTGTGGAGCTGCGCCGGGACCGGGTCACGGGCTTGAAGCTCCAAGACGGCCAGGTGGTGGGGGTGACCACCCAGCACAGCCCCCAGGGCCTGGAGGCGGGCTGCGTCATCCTGGCCACCGGAGGGGCTTCCTATCCCCGTACCGGCTCCACCGGGGATGGTTATCGACTGGCCCAGCAGGCGGGGCATGAGATCATCCCGGTGCGGGGCTCTCTGGTGCCCCTGGAGTCCTCCGACCCCTGCTGTAAGCAGATGCAGGGGCTGTCCCTGCGCAACGTGGAGGTGCGGGCGAAAAATAAAAAGGGAAAAGTGGTCTACCAGGAGATGGGGGAGATGCTCTTCACCCACTTTGGCATGTCCGGGCCCCTGGTGCTCTCTGCCTCTGCCCATATGAACTTCCAACGGGACCACTATACCCTGCACATTGACTTAAAGCCTGCCCTGGATGCGGGCAAGCTGGACGCCCGACTGGTGCGGGACTTCACGGACCGGGCCAACCAGAACATGGGCAACGCCCTGGGCGGGCTGCTGCCCCAGTCCATGATTCCGGTGGTGGCCAGCCGAGCGGGCATTCCCTTGGACACCAAGGCCCATGATTTGCGGCGGGAGCAGCGGCGCAGCCTGCTGGAGACGCTGAAGGACTTCTCCGTGGAGGTGTCCGGGCCCCGTCCGGTGGAAGAGGCCATTGTCACCGCCGGAGGCGTGAAGGTGGGGGAGGTAGACCCCAAGACCATGCAGTCCAAGAAGGTACCGGGGCTCTTCTTTGCCGGGGAGCTGTTGGACGTGGACGCCTATACCGGCGGATTCAACCTGCAAATTGCCTGGGCCACCGGCTGGGGGGCGGGACAGGCAGTCACAGAATATTTAGAGAAAAAGGACGGCGCAGCGCAATGAAGTATTACAGCATAGCCATCGACGGCCCGTCCGGGGCGGGGAAATCCACCCTGGCCCGGGCTTTGGCCCAGGAGATGGGATATCTCTATGTGGACACCGGGGCCATTTACCGCACGGTGGGATTGGCGGTCCAGCGCCGAGGCGTGGACCCCAGCGACCCCCAGGCGGTGGAGCAGGTCCTGGGCCAGGTGGATATCACCATGGGCCACGGGGAGGATGGACAGCAGCGGATGTATCTGGACGGGGAGGATGTCTCCCAGGCCATCCGTCAGCATGTGATCTCCGGCTACGCCTCCAAGGTAGCAGCCCTGGCTCCTGTGCGGGCCTTTTTGCTCAGCAAGCAGCGGCACCTGGCGGACAACCACAACGTCATCATGGACGGCCGGGACATCGGCACGGTGGTGCTGCCCCAGGCGGACGTGAAGATCTTCCTCACTGCCGACGCCAAGGACCGGGCCCAGCGCCGCTATCTGGAGCTTCTGGAGCGGGGCCAGCAGGCCGACCTGGAGCAGATTTTAGCCGACGTGGTGGAGCGGGACCGACAGGACATGGAGCGGGCCATTGCCCCCCTGAAACAGGCGGAGGACGCCACCGTGGTGGACACCACCGGCAAGGACCTGGAGGAGAGCCACAAGCTGCTGCTGGAGACCATTGTGGCCAAGCTGGGAAGGGAGGGCGTGCGCCCATGAATCGACTGTATGCTGTGCTGTATCCTCTGATCTGGATTTTCATGCGAATCTTCCACCCCTGGAAAGCCGAGGGCCGGGAGAACGTGCCGGAGGGAGCCGTGGTGATGTGCGGCAACCACACCACCTTGGGAGACCCCATTTATGTGGTGTGCGCCTTAGGCTGGAGGTGCCAAACCCGCATCATTGCAAAAGAAGAGCTGATGAAGATTCCCGTCCTGGGCTTTTTGCTGGGAAAGGCGGGCATCATCGGCATCAAGCGAGGCAAGGCGGATGTGGCCGCCATCAAGGAGGCCATGCGGGTGCTGCGCAACGGGGAGAAGCTGCTGCTCTTCCCTGAGGGAACCCGTGTGAAAGAGGGGGAGAACGCCGCGGCCCACACCGGAGCCGCCATGTTTGCCACCCGTACCGGGACCATGCTCCTCCCGGTGTACATCGCTCCCAAGAAGAAGCTGTTCCGTAAGACCCGGGTGGTGTTTGGTAAGCCCTATGCCCCCGTCTACGAGGGGAGAAAAGCGGGACCGGAGGATTATCAGCGCATTGCTGACGATCTCATGGACCGGATTCATCATTTGGGAGGTAGCGTATGAAGGAAGTGCTCCTTGCCAAGTCCGCAGGCTTCTGCTACGGCGTGCGCCGAGCCGTGGAGCAAGCCCAACAGCTGGCCCAGACCCCGAAGATCTATCTGCTGGGGGAGATCACCCACAACGCCCATGTGATTGCCAAACTGGAAGAGCTGGGGGCAGTGACCGTCCACAGCTTGGAGGAGGTCCCCCAGGGGGCCACGGTGCTCATCCGGGCCCACGGAGAGCCGGACCGGGTGTACGCCCAGCTTCAGGAGAAGGACTGCCAGGTGGTGGACGCCACCTGTCCCAACGTCACTCGCATCCACGACATTGTCCGCAATGCCGCCGCCCAGGGCCGGGTGCCTGTGATTGTGGGTGACCCGGACCACCCGGAGATCGTGGGTATTGCCGGATGTGCAGAACATTCTGTGGTGGCAGCAAACTGGGAGGAACTGGAAAAAGTCTTCCGAAATTGCCCCGAATTGGTCCATCAACCCCTGACGTTTGTCTCCCAAACCACGGCCATTCGGGCGAATTGGGAAAATTCCGTTGAAAACGCAAAAAAAGTGTGTACAAATGCGGAATACTTTGATACAATATGTGGTGCTACGTCTAAGCGTCAAACTGAGGCGGCTCAATTGGCCGGCAGGTGTGACAGTATGATCGTCATCGGAGACCCCAAAAGCTCCAATACCCGGCGTCTGACCCAGATCTGCCAGGAGTCCTGTGCCCACGTGGTGCAGGTGGAGCAAGCAGACGCTCTGTCCCCGGAGGACTTTTGCTCTGTCCGGACGCTTGGCATCACTGCCGGTGCATCCACACCGGAGTGGATAATAAAGGAGGTCTACAACAAAATGAGCGACGAAATTATGGAGATTGAACAGTCCTTTGCTGAAATGCTGGAGGAATCGTTCAAAACTTTGAATACGGGGGATAAGGTCACTGGTACTGTCGTTGCCATCACACCCACCGAGGTGCAGGTGGAGCTGGGCATCAAGTATCCCGGTTACATCCCCGTGTCCGAGCTGAGCGATGATCCCGACGTGAAGGTGGAGGACATTGCCAAGGTTGGCGAGGAGATCGAGACCTACGTCATGCTGGTCAGCGACCGCGACTGCATGGTGAAGCTGTCCAAGAAGCGTCTGGATGCTGCCAAGAACTGGGAGACCATCGAGAACGCCGTGGAGAGCAAGGAAGTGCTGGAAGGCATCATCACCGAGGAGAACAAGGGCGGCCTGGTGGCCAACGTCAAGGGCATCCGCGTGTTCATCCCCGCCTCTCAGTCCGGCCAGCCCCGTGGTGCTGACCTGTCCGGCATGGTGAAGACCCGCGTGCAGCTGCGCATCACCGAGGTCAACCGTGCTCGCCGCCGCGTGGTGGGCTCCATCCGTGCCGTGGCCGCTGAGGCCCGTGCCGCTGCCGCTGCCGAGATCTGGAACAACATCGAGGTGGGCAAGCACTACACCGGTACCGTGAAGAGCCTGACTTCTTACGGCGCCTTCGTGGACATCGGCGGTGTGGACGGCATGGTCCACGTCTCCGAGCTGTCCTGGTCCCGCATCAAGAACCCCGCTGAGGTTGTCTCCGTGGGCGACGAGGTGGACGTGTACGTCATCGGCTTCGACCCCGAGAAGAAGAAGATCTCTCTGGGCATGAAGGACCGCAGCCAGGAGCCCTGGACTGTGTTCACCAGCAAGTACTCCGTGGGCGATGTGGCCAACGTGCGCATCGTCAAGCTGATGACCTTCGGCGCCTTCGCCGAGATCGTTCCCGGCGTGGATGGCCTGATCCACATCTCTCAGATCGCCGACCACCGTGTGGAGAAGCCCGGCGACGAGCTGACTGAGGGCCAGATGGTGGACGCCAAGATCATCGCCATCGACGAGGAGAACAAGAAGGTGTCCCTGTCCATCCGTGCTCTGCTGGAGGGCAACGACGTGGAGGAGACCGAGGAGACCGAGGAAGCCTAAGTTTCTCAAATCGCTGTACCAACTCCCCCGGCTGCATCGGCCGGGGGAGTTTTTTGTCCAAAGGAGGAATCGTATGAAACCGGATGTGGTGCTCACCCCCTGCAAGGACTATTCCCAGGGGGAGGTGGAGTCCGCTCTGGCACGGGTGTTGGAGCCCCTGGGGGGTCTTTCCTGGGTGAAGCCGGGAATGAGAATTGCCATCAAGGCCAACCTGGTGACCTTTCTCAAGCCGGAACGGGCGGCCACCACCCACCCGTCGTTGCTGTGCGCCCTGGTGCGCATGCTGACAGAGCGTGGAGCGGACGTGGTGGTGGGGGACAGCCCAGGTGGACTGTACAATGCCGCCTATGTCAAGCGGGTGTACCAGGCCACCGGGATGGAACAGGTGGAGCAGGCGGGGGGCCGCCTGAACTGGGATTTCAGCCACGCCCAGGGGGAGTACCCCCAGGGCAAGGTGTGCCGCCAGTTCACCTATACCGCCTACCTCTCAAAGGCGGATGCCATCATCAATTTCTGCAAGCTGAAGACCCACGGCATGATGGCTATGACCTGTGGAGCCAAGAACATGTTCGGTTCCATCCCAGGCGCCATGAAGCCGGAGTACCACTTCCGGTTTCCTGACCCTAGGGACTTCGCCCGGATGATCGTGGACCTGGACGAGTATTTTAAGCCACGCCTGACCATTGTGGACGCTGTGACGTGCATGGAGGGCAATGGGCCTACCGGAGGTACCCCGCGCCATGTGGGCCTTCTGGCGGCCTCTGAGAGCCCTCACAAGGCGGACCTGGTGTGCGCCCAGCTGTTGGGCCTGCGCCGGGAGGAGGTGCCCACCCTGGAGGCGGCGCTGGAGCGAGGGCTCATTCCTCCCACCGTGGAGGAGCTGACCGTCCAGGGCAACGTGGAGGACTTTGTGGTCCCGGACTTCCAGCGCATTGAGACGGGCAACGGCCACCTCTTTGAGGGGGACGGGAAGCACCTGTCCAAGCGGCTGCGGGGCGCGGTGATGGCCAAGGTGTTCAGCCAGAAGCCCAAGGTGGTGAAACAGCACTGTGTGGGCTGCGGCGTGTGCGCCAACATCTGCCCAGCCAAGACCATCACCATTGAGAAGGGGAAGGCGGTGGTCCATCGGGACAAGTGCATCCGCTGCTTCTGCTGCCAGGAGTTTTGCCCCAAAAGCGCCATGGTGGTCCATCGCACCTGGGTGGCCAGACTGCTGGAACGATAAAAAACGGCCTGACGGATACCGTCAGGCCGTTTTCATTAGGTCGGCTGTGCCAGGGTAAACAGGGAGTAGAAATATCCCTTTCGGTCCATGAGGTCGGAGAAGGAGCCCTGCTCCTGAATGCGTCCGTCTCGCATGACCAGTATCTCATTGTACTGAGCCATGAGCTGGGGCTCTAAGCGGTGGGTGACCACAATGCGGGTGGTGCCCGTCAAGTCCAGAATGGACTGGGTGACAGCGGCGGCGGTGGCATTGTCCAGGGCGGCGGTGGCCTCGTCCAGCAGCAGCACCGGGGTGCGGCGCAGCAGGCACCGGGCGATGGAGATGCGCTGGCCCTCGCCGCCGGACAGGTTCACGCCGTTTTCCCCGCAGCGGTAGTCCTCACCCCGCATTTGGAGCAGCTGGAACAGCCCGGACCGCTCCACAGCCTTTGCCACCTCCTCCTCAGGGAAGGAGCGGAACATGGTGAGGTTGTTGCGGATGGTGTCGTCAAAGAGAAATACATCCTGCCCCATGAGGCTCATCAGGTCATAGAGACTGTGGGCGTCCACGTCCCGCAGCTCGGTGCCGTCGATGGCGATGGAGCCGGTATAGGCCCCGCTGGCCCCCATGAGCAGGTGCAGCAGGGTGGACTTGCCGGAGCCGGAGCCGCCCACGATGGCGTAGGTCTTCCCGGCCTGGAACTGGGCGGTGAGGTCTTGCAGAATGGGCTTGTCCGGCTCGTAGCCGAAGGACACGTGGTCCAGGGTGATGGCCTGGCTCAGCGTGGCGGGGATGGATACGCCGCTCTCCTGCTGGTTCTGAGCGGTGAGCTCTGCCAGCTTGTCCATGAGGGCCAGGGCGGCTTTGCGGGCGGCCCAGTACTGGGGCACCGTCTGGATGGGATTGAGAAGCAGGCCGCACAGGTTGACCATGATGAGCACGGTGCCCGGGGTGATCTCCCCTCGGATGGCCAGATAGGCACCGAAGAGGAAGATGCCGAACTGGACCAGGAAGCCCAGACAGCTGCCTAGAATGGAGATGAAGCTGGCATACCAGCGGCGGCCCTCCTTGGTGTGCTCCAGGCTGGCATTGGTTTGGGTAAAGCGGGAGAGGACCTGTCCCTCTGCCTTGAAGCTTTTGATGACAGGAAAGCCGCTGAGCAGGTCTTTGAGCATGGCCACATAGCCCTCGTTTTGCTCACTGACCTGCTTTTCCCGGGCGGCCAGCCTTTCGCCGGTGGCCAAGGTGGCGGCGATGGGGACCAGGCTGAGTAGGATGGCGGCCAGGGCCAGCTTCCAGCTGTACCACAGCATCATGGCCAGAGCGCCGACGAACATGAGCGCTTGAGAGAGGAGAAGGAAAAACTGGTTGAGGTAATTTTCTTCGATGGAGTTGGTGTCGTTGGTGAGGGCGGAGAGGTACCGCCCGGTGTTTTCCTGGGCGAAGGCCCGGATGCTCTTCTGGGACAGCTGAGCAAAGGCTAGGTCCTTGTACTGGGCCAGGGCGCGGTGGATAAATCGTCCCTTAAAGCGATACATGATGAGTTCGCTGATCAGAATCACGGCGGTCAGGCCCAGACAGAACCAGAGGGTATTGAGAAGCTCTTGCAGATCTCCGGTGGTCATAATATCCAGGATGTGGCCCAGGAGATAGGAGACGATCAGATTCCAAAAAGAGCCCAGGCAGATGAGCGCTGTGGCGATGACAAAGCAAAGCCGATTACCCCGGAACATGGCACGGGTGTAGAGGGTGCGGTCAAGTTGTTGTTTCATGATTGGTTCTCCTTTTTCTCAGGGGGTGGTGCGAGAATGGGGCGTTTGCGGATGTCACAGGCAAACACATGGGCGTCTTCCGGTTGCGTCAGCCACCGTGCGAAGAATAGAAAGGGGACAAAGGCATAGTTGTCGTGGAGAGTATAGACCTGGGTGGGGCCATCCTCCAGCTCCAAATCCTTTTTCTTGAGTAACTCACACTCTGCCATTTGAGGAAGAGCGGACAGCACATCGTCCAATGGTAGGCCTGTGTGTTTCGCAATGGCAGAGGGGTGGTAAAAGCCCTCTTCTCGTCTGTAGAGGAAAAGAAGTATTTCCATGGCGCCAGGAAGTGCCAGAGCAGAGAAGAGCTTTCGGCATTCTTCCGGGGAGGGAAGGTTGTTCCGGTATCCGTCAGGCGGTTCTGGCATCAACAAATAGAGGGGAAAGTCTTTGGCCAGCACGCCCAAAAGCAAGCCCTCCTCCGATTTGACATAGGCTCGAAGCCATGTGCGAGAAGTGGCGTTGGGGACGATGTTGTCAACATAGCAGGTAGAACCCAAAGTCATGGAGGGAAAAAAGCCGGAGTTCATCAAGTTGCTGCCCAAACAGGTGGAGGTGGCAGCTAGCAATTCAAATAAGGCGGAAAAACGCTGCTCCAAGGGAATCGACAGCAGCCACTGCTGAAACTGGGTGGTCATATCCGCAGTGGACGGGTCGGCCCGGCCAAACAGAGCGTCCATGCTCACCCCCAGACGGTCGGCCAGCACGGGCAGCAGCTCCACATCCGGGGCACCGCCCTTTTCCCATTTACTCACCGCTTGGGCGGATACACCCACCAGCTGGCCCAGCTGCTCTTGGGTTAAGCCCCGCTCTTTGCGCAGGCGGGTGATGGTGGCGCTCAAAGACTGGTTCATGGAAATCCCTCCATTCGCTTGATGGTTGTATTATAGGAAAAATGGTGGTTGAGTGCAATGGAGGAAATCTTGAGTAAATTCAACCAATGGTTAAGAGGAAAGGGAAAACCTCTTGCAATGGGGCAGAAGGGAGGGTATGATGGGGAAGAGATAAAACCATGGGGGAGGTGAGAGAATTGGACGAACGGCGCATCTTGGCGGCGGTGGACCACACCCTGCTGCGCCCTACCGCCACCTGGGAGGAGATTCGCCAGATCTGCGACGACGGGGTGGCCTATGGCTGCGCCTCGGTGTGCATCCCGCCCAGCTATGTGCGGCAGGCTTCTGAGTATCTGGCGGGAAAACTCCCCGTGTGTACCGTCATTGGGTTTCCCAATGGCTACTCCACCACAGCGGTGAAGGTGTTCGAGGCTCAGGATGCCATGGCAAACGGAGCCAGTGAGATTGACCTGGTGGTCAATCTGGGCTGGGTGAAGGATGGCCGCTGGTCGGACGTGTTGGCGGAGCTGCGGGCGGTGAAGGAGGCCTGCGGGACGCATATCCTCAAGGTGATCGTGGAGACCTGCCAGCTGACCCAAGAGGAGAAAGTGAAGCTGTGTGAGCTGGTGACCGAGAGTGGGGCGGACTTTATCAAGACCTCCACCGGATTTTCTTCTGGGGGCGCCACGGCGGAAGACGTGGCCCTGCTGCGTGCCCATGTGGGAGCACAGGTGCAGGTGAAAGCTGCCGGAGGGATTACATCCCTGGAAGATGCCCAGACCTTCCTGGACCTGGGGGCTGCCCGGCTGGGTACCTCCCGCATTGTGGCCTTGGTGAAGGGCTAAATTGGGGTGTCGAATCACGTCGAAAAATCAGAATGAAATTTCTTTCGTTTTTCTGGGAGTTATAGTAAAATAGACCTGAGAAAAACGAGGGAAGGCGGGATGACATTGAATCAACAACGGGCGATTCGAGAGGTCCTGCGCTCCATGGGATTGATTGGCGAGTCTTTGTCCCTGCGACAGCTGGTGTGTGCGGTGGAGTTGGCCCACACGGAGCCGGAGTTGCTGCGCCGCATCACCAAGGGACTGTATCCGGCTGTGGCCGCCCACTTTGACCAGGCCACCCCGGCGACGGTGGAACGGAATCTGCGGCTCATTCGGGACCACCAGTGGAACAAAGGCGACCAGGAGCGACTGAGAGAGATGGCGGGATTCCCCATCCGTGTCAAGCCAACCACAGGCGAATTTGTGGATATTATTTGCTATTACATGGAGGCCAACGGGGCCTTTGATGACTGAGAACAAGACTGGAGTTGACAAATCTATGAAAGAGACCTACCGTGTGCTCCGGGGAGACGGGGCCCATTGGGATAACATCCCCCGCGCAGAGCTGAAGGAGACGGGCTGGCTGGAGCCTGCCGGAGTGAAGGCCTGGATGCAGCTGTGCCACGACGGGGAGAACCTGTACGTGCGCCTGGAGGCCCAGGAGAGCCCCATCCGTGCCACCCTCACCGGGACCTTGGACCAGGTGTGCAACGACAGCTGCCTGGAATTTTTCTTTGCCCCCGTGGAGGAGGACGCCCGGTACTTCAACTTTGAGTGGAATCCCCTCAAGTCCCTGAACCTGGGCTTTGGCGGCACGCGCCCCACCCGAGTGCGCCAGATCGTCAAGAAGATGGACGAGCTGTTCTGCCCCCAGAGCTGGCAGGAGGAGAACACCTGGGGCATCACCTTCCGCATCCCCGCGGAGTTTGTGGGCCGCTACTTCCCCGGTTTCACCTATTCCGGCACTTGCTGCGCCAACGTCTACAAGTGCGGCGATGAGACCGAGCATCCCCACTATCTGGCCTGGTCCCCGGTGACCAGCGAGAAGCCGGATTTCCACCGCCGAGGCGATTTCGGCACCCTGGTGTTTGAATAAATAGAACAAGCAGGCCGTCTAAAAAGGCGGCCTGCTTTTCTGTTGCTGAGATTATTGTTTCTTTTTGCGATTCTCCCGCTTTTTCAGAATCTCCTTGCGGGCGGCGGCAGCCGATGCCCGGAGATCATCGGTGAGGCTGGCATAGCGGCTGGCCAGACGCATGTTGGAGTATTTGCGGCGGAAGGAGCGGGAATACCGTTCCAACCGGGCCACTTGCTGGCTGTAGTTGCTGCGCAGGGCAGCGGACTGGTTTTCCAGCATTTGACCCAGCTCAGCCTTGCCCAGAGAGAACTGGACCTGTGCCTCGTCCCGGGCGGCGGCCAGCTTCACCACCAGCTGAGACACCAAAGCCAGGTGCCGGATGGTGAGGGTGGCGTCCACCAGCAGAATGACCAGTAAGACCACGCACAGGGTGTTCACCAGCCAGCCGGGGATGGTCTGGTAGATGCCGTCCACAGCGGGGTGAATCCAGAAGATTACCACATAGGACAGTGCGCCCCACACCAGGGACACCCACAGGCACACCCGGCCCTTGATGTTGAAGCGGAACCGGGAGTAGTCCCAGTAGCGCACGTGGGTGGTGGTTTCCAGAAGCCACGCCACGAAGTACTCCCACGAGGTCATCACCACCACGGCGGTGAGATAGAACACAAACAGGTTGTGCTTCAGCGGGGTGAAAAAGAGGACCATTAACAGAACGCCGGCGCCGTAGATGGGGCAGATGGGGCCGTAGAGAAAGCCCCGGTCCACCAGACGGTGCTCCAGAATGGAACAGTAGCAGGTCTCCATCAACCATCCTAGAAATGAGTAAAAGATAAAGTAGAGAAACAGAGCCTGAATGGGATAGCCCAGGATGGTCAATGGGTTTCACCTCTCTTTTCTGGGTCGGATAGTAGGATACCCAGCACACCGTTATAGATGCGGTCGGGGTGTTGGGTGAAGCGCTGGGCGATGTCCTCCCCCTCCTCCCGGGTGGCGGTGAGCAGTGAGAGGGTAAAGAGGTTGTCCCGGTCGTCGTCCAGCATCAGACGCACGGTGTAGAAGGTGCCGTCGGGGGAGGGGTCCACCCGGCTGCGCACCTGGGCCTTCCGCTTCAAAGCGGCGTTGAAGGGGGCCAGACGCTGGTCGCAGCGCTTGCGAATGACGGGGGAGAGGCTGCTTTCGCCGTCGGCGCAGTTGCGGCGGCCCTTGTCGGTGGGGGAGTAGTAATCCCCCTCCCGCACCAGGTGTCCGCTCTCCAGCAGCTCCGACAGGGCCTCAGCAAATTCAAAGTAGTCCACGCCGTCGTCGCACATCACCAGATCGGTGAGGGTGGCGAAGTCAATGGGGCCCGCCACACGGGTGAGAATATAGAGAATGAGCAATTTGGTGTCCAACTTGCTGTGGATGAATCCAAAACGAGCCATGGTCTTGTTCCTGCCTTTCCTGGGATAAGGTGGCCCCGTGGGCCACTCCTATATTATACCGAAAAAGGCTCAGGCTTACAAGGGAAACCTGGAGGCTCACAGGGCGGCCAGGGCGTTTCGGACTACTAGGGCATGGTACAGCCGAACCAGCAAACTCCAAGTGGGACGGTCCAGAATTCCGGTGACAGGCAGCTGTCCCAGCCCCTGCAAGTGACGGATGTGGTCGGTGGGAGTGGAGGTGGAGGGGAAATTGGTGAGAATGGGGGAGAGCGCCGTCACAACGGTGTCCACAAACGCCCATTCCGGTGTGCCGGAGGAAGACGGCTCGAACTGAGGGGAGATGATTTGCAGGGAGGGGGGAATCCCGTCCCGCTTCTGAATCAGCTCCGACTGCACCCGCAGGGCCAGCCAGGTGTCGTAGTCCACCACTCCAGTCACGGGCAGGCCAAAGTCCCGCTGAAAGATCATCACCCCTTCCAGGGTCCGCTCCCCAAACACCCCGTCCTCCACCAGGCGGGGCAGGGCGGGATGGGTGGCGGAGATGACGTTGAGCATGTGCTGAATGTCTCGGACCGGAGCGCCGGTGAGATTGAGTTCCATGGTTGAGATACCTCCTTAATCGTTGCTGCCGTAGGAGAGCGGATAGCCGGGGAATTGCCCGGCCTGGAATTGGTTTTCAATCTCCGAGGGGGAGATGGGCAGGTTGGCGTTGGCCAGAGAGGTAGTGGCAATGCCCACGTACTCGTCGTAGAGCTTCAGCCACGTGGCGTTGTCCACCACGCCGGTGGCGGGCAGATGGTAGGCTTTCTGGAAATCCTGCACCGCCTGTTTGGTCTTGGGGCCAAAAATGCCGTCAATGGCCAGGGTGGGCAGATTGAAGGAGTATTGCCCGATGAGGGAGAGGAAATACTGGAGGGCGGAGACAGCGGGGCCCCGGTCGCCTTGGCGCAGCACCTGGATGCCCGAGGGGCCCTGGACCTGGGTAAAGCTCTGGCCCTCGCTGACCAGCTCGGAGAGCTTGGTGACGGCCACGTAGAGGAACACCAGCTTATACCAGGTACCCCGACCCACGATACCATCCACTGCCAGCCCAAAGACGGACTGGAACACCCGCACTGCTTCCTCCGTGCGTGGCCCAAAGATGCCGTCCACCTGGGCCAGGCGGGGAATGGCAGGGTAATTCTGTCCAATGCGGTTGAGCATGGCCTGGAGCACCACCACGTCCTCCCCGGAGGAGCCCTGGCGCAGGGGATAGCCGGGGTAGGAGTTGGGCACATCCCGGATGGGGGCGTCGTTGACCAGTT
This sequence comes from Pseudoflavonifractor sp. An176, assembly GCF_002160435.1. NCBI lineage: Bacteria > Bacillati > Bacillota > Clostridia > Eubacteriales > Oscillospiraceae > Pseudoflavonifractor > Pseudoflavonifractor sp. An176. Next base: position 115,469 of record NZ_NFKO01000002.1, read on the forward strand.
CGATGTCGTCCCCGTAGTAGTTGCGCAGAATGGTCATGTAGTCCGCCCCCTCCTGGGCCATGGCCTCACTGCCCCACTGGGACAGGCCGTCACAGGTGGAGGTGGTACCGTTGCAGAACTTGGCCGCCAGGGGCTCCACAAAGCCCACTCGGCGGATGTAGGTGGTGAACATGTCGTCCACCAGGCGGTCGATGTTTTCAAAGGTGCTCCGGCCTTTGATGAATTTCTGATCGTTTTGGGTCTCACTGGTGATGTCAAAGTCATACCCGCGGCTGGGGTAGAACTCGGTGTACACCCGGTTGAGGGCAAAGGAGATCTGGGCCAGAATGTTGGCTTTCAGGGCTTCCTCTGACCAGGTGGGGTATACCTCGCTGGAGGCTACATTTTTGATGTAGTCGGGGAAGGTCACCGTGACGTTCTCCGCCGCCTCCTTGGGCTGGCCCAGGTGGACGGTGATGTACTGGGGAATGTAGGGAATGACGGATACAGACATAGAAGCCTCCTTACAGCGGTTGTGGTGTGACGTTGGTGAACTGAGGCCGAGGGGTAGGCGACTCGGGAATGGCCAGAGGGATGAGGGGCACACTCTGGGTGGTCTCCACCCCGGAGAAGATCTGGAGATTTTCAAACACGGCCACCTGATACCCCGGGTGCTCTACCACCAGAGAGTAGGAGGAGAAGGGCAGGGGGGAGCCGGGGCTCTGGCTGAGGGCGGCGTCGGGAGCGGGCAGGGAGATGGGGCCGGCTACGCCGCTCTCGTCTGTAATGAGCACGGATAGAAGCTGATGCCGACCCTGTCCGTCCGGCTGGGATACCAACACCGTGGCCCCCTGTATGGGGAGCTGAGCCCGGGACGCATAGACGTGGACAATGAGAGAACCGTTTTGTGCCAATGCTAGGACCTCCTTGAGAAATGTTGCAAGAACTTGCACATGGAAATTGACAAACTTATGACAATGAGATAAAATGAATTGCGTATGGTGATCAAAAGAAAGATGAAATGCCGAAAAACTCTGACGGGATGTGAGGGTGTCATATGAAAAAAGATAAGATTTCTTCGGCGGTGATCCGGCGTTTGCCCCGCTATTATCGCCATTTGGATGACTTATATCGTGCCGGTACCATTCGAATCTCTTCCGGAGCCTTGGCCCAGTCCATGGGGCTGACGGCCTCCCAGATTCGCCAGGATCTGTCCTGCTTTGGCGGGTTCGGTCAGCAGGGCTACGGGTACAACGTGGAGCGGCTGCGGGGTGAGGTGGCAGAGATCCTGGGGATGAACCGAGGCCACACCGTGCTCATCTTGGGTGCCGGTAACCTGGGACGCGCCCTCATTGAGAACTTCCCGTTCCGTGCCAATGGCTTCCGGCTGGTGGCCGCCTTTGACGTCAACCCGGACCTGGTGGACACCAAGCTGGGCGGCGTCCCCGTCTACCATGTGGATGGTCTGGACACCTTTGTGCGGGAGCACCGGGTGAGCGTGGCGGTTCTGACGGTGCCTGGGTCTGTGGCCGTGGCCACCGCTCGCCGCCTGAGCAAGCTGGGGGTGGACGGAATCTGGAATTTCACCAATGTGGAGCTGCCGGAGCAGGAAATGCCCGACGTGAAAGTGGAGAACGTGCACTTTGCAGACAGCCTGCTAACGCTGAGTTATATGATTTCTGAGGAGTAAATAGACCTCTCAAAAATTTTTGAAAAAATCGAAAAAAACACTTGCAATTTCATTTCAGCTGTGCTAGTATATACGAGTCGCCAGGAAACGACAGCGACAAGCGGCTGTAGCTCAGCTGGATAGAGTGTTTGGCTACGAACCAAAAGGTCGGGGGTTCGAATCCCTCCAGCCGTACCAAAAGGCAAGTTCCGAAAGGAACTTGCTTTTTTCTTTCTTTCGACGGTATATGAAAACGTCCGATGCAGGAATCAGCATCGGACGTTTTTTTCTCGGTCAGTCCGTGACCTGTTTCATGTTGGGGTAGACCTGATGAATCCGCTCATCGGGGTAGTAGTGGTCCAAAAATTCGGTGAAGCCGTTGGTGGGGGCGTCAGGGGCCGATTGGCGCTGTTGATACCGGCCCAGAGCCAGGGCGGAGATGGCCATATTGAACACCATGAACACAACAATCACCCAGGTGAGCACTTTGCCCGCTTTCATGGGGATGCGCTCAATGAGACGGGACAGGCGGGGATAGAGGACCTTCATCCACACGGCGGCGGCAATGCCCCAGAAGAAGCAGTAGAGCAGATTGATGCGTCCGGCCAGGTTGAAGGGGATGTGGCTGTAATCCCAGAACACGGTGCCGAAGACCAGCTCGGTGAAGACACTACACACATATTCGTACACACCACCCACAATGGTGCCGGCAAGGAAGAGGTAGCCCTCGCTCTTGTCTTTGTACCGATAGAGCAGGGCGGTGAACATCACAGCGCCCAGACCCCACACAATGCTAAAGGGGCCGTAGATGAGACTGCTGCGACTCATCCAGATGCCCATGGTGGCCCGGCAGAACAGCGTCTCGATGATATCGCCCAGCAGGGCGGCAATGAAGAAAATCCAAATCAGCTTGGTGGGAGAACAGCCCTGGGCAAACACGGTGGGCTTGGGCTTTTGGGAGGGGGCGGCCTGCTCCAGATTGGGGAAGGCGTGGAGCATACGGGTCTGGACCCGCCGGGTGATGGCGTGGCCGAAGAGAGCGGTGAGCTCCTGGAAGTCTCGGGACAGCTGTTCCAGACGGCGGATACGCACGCCCATCTGTACCGTGATGCCCAGAGAGAGGGCCAGGTCCAGGGCGACCAGTCCCAATCCCACCAGAACCAGGATGCGGGACAGCAGGGGAGGGAGGTCACCCAACACCAAGGCTAGAAGGGGGTTGAGAAAACTCACACACAGCCATGCGCCCACACCCAGCACCAGCAGCAGGGGCAGAGAGATGTACCCGTGGAAGTGGAATTTGTGGTCGGAGAAGTCCCACCATCTGCGGTGGAGCATGCGCTCCAGAGCGACACCGGTGGTAATGACCAGAATGCCGGACAGAACGCAGGAGCCCAGAATAAAGAACAGGGGACGGTGGGTCAGTTCCGAGAGGAACACCGTGGAGAGTACCGCTCCAATGCCGTAAATGGGGCTGACAGGAAGGTTGAGAAAGCCTGGGTTGACAAAGGAATGTTTTTTGATGGCACAGAATGCCACGCTGATACACCAGCCTAGAATGGAATAGATGAGAAAGAACCAGGCCAGTTGGGAGAGTGAGTATGTCATGAAAAGCTCCTTTCGGGGTTGTTCTGAAAAAGACAAAAACTCACCACAGTATTGCTGATTACTGGGGTGAGTCAAAAAATATGCAGCATTGCGGGCTGATGGGAGATCAGCGCTGGCTGGGCACGGTGCGATCATCACCGAAAATCATATCATCCACATCAGGCTTGCGGGGATATTCTTTCACAAGTTTCACCTCTTTTCTCTTGCGCTGTTGTACATTATAGCAACATGTACCGGAAAAGTAAAGGGTGGAATTGTAAAATACAAATAAAGTTTTGGGCAAGGTGTAGAAAAATAGGGGAAAAACGGGAAGGGGGGAGAGAAAAAATGCTTGCAATTTCTCAGGGGGTGTATTATAATAAGCTTCACCGAGTTAAAATATGCGGGTGTAGTTCAATGGTAGAATGTCAGCTTCCCAAGCTGAACACGGGGGTTCGATTCCCCTCACCCGCTCCAATGAAAAAGACACGCTTTTTAGCGTGTCTTTTTCATTGGGAGCCATAGGCTCATTTCAATGCTCGGCGGAAGTGAATTCCGCCTGCGCCAAGGTTTTCGCCCAGGCGAAAACACTTGTACGGCGCACCAGCGCCGCCCGGCTTTGCGGGACCCTGTACTTATAATTATAAAAATGCCTGGAGAGAAGCCCTCTCCAGGCGTTTTTGGGTCTTACTTTAGAAACACCAGTTCATAGCTGCGAGAGCCGATGCCGATCTTTTCAGCGTGTTCCAGACAGGTCTTGTACTCCGAGTCGGGGGTGCTGTTTTCAAAATGATCGTGGTGGTCACAGAAATCCGGCTTGGCCATGTTGTCGCTGAGCTGGCTGTTGGGCAGGGGATCGCAGGCCAGGCAGGCGTCCACACAGGCCTGGTCCAGGGCCAGGGGATCAAAGGAGGCGAACATGCCGATGTTGGGGAGGATGGGGGCGTCGTTCTCGGCGTGGCAGTCACAGTTGGGGCTGACGTCCACAATGAGAGAGATGTGGAAGTTGGGACGGCCGTCCACCACTGCTTTGGCATACTCCGCCATGCGGCAATTCAGGTCCTTCACAGCGGCCCAACTGGAGAAGTCGATGGCGTCAAAGTTGCAGGCACCGATGCACCGGCCACAGCCCACGCAGTTCTCGGTGACAATGTGCATCTTCCGGGTGGTCTCGTCAAAGGCCAGACCCTGGTTGGCGCACTCCTTCATGCAAGACTTGCAGCCCACGCACTTGTCCTGGTGTACGGAGGGCTGACCGTTGTGGTGCTGCTCCTTCTTACCGGCCCGGGAGCCGCAGCCCATGCCGATGTTCTTGATGGCGCCGCCAAAGCCCGCCATCTCATGGCCCTTGAAGTGGTTCAGAGAGATGAACACGTCAGCGTCCATAATGGCTCGGCCGATCTTGGCGTTTTGGACGTACTCTCCGTTGACGGGGACCTCCACATCGTCGGTGCCCTTCAGACCGTCGCCAATGAGGATGGGACAGCCCACAGTCATGGGGGTGAAGCCGTTTTCCCAGGCGCAGTACAGGTGCTCCAGGGCGTTTTTCCGGCTGCCCACATAGAGGGTGTTGCAGTCGGTGAGGAAGGGCTTGCCACCCAGCTCCTTCACCACATCAGCCACAGCTTTGGCGTAGTTGGGGCGGAGGAAGCCCAGATTGCCCAGCTCGCCGAAGTGCATCTTGATGGCCACGAACTTGTTATCCATGTCGATCTCGCCAATGCCTGCGGCCCGGATGAGCCGCTTGAGCTTGGTGGGAAGGCCCTCGCCCAGCTTGGTGCGGAAATCGGTGTAGTAAACGTTGGCTTTTTCCATACCTCATTGCTCCTTGTCTCGAAATAGGGTGAAAGTCATGTAAGAACAGTATAGCGGAGCCAGGAGAATTTGGCAAGAATCATCCGGGAAGGCTTTGAAAAGTTAGGCCTGCCAAACTGCTTTGAGGATGGCGCCAATTTTGGGCGGAGTGCCGTAGAGGAGCACGCCCACTCGGTAGATCTTGGCGGACAGCACCCCGATACCCACCACAGACACCGTCAGAATACCGATGGACAGGACAATCTGATAGACAGGGACCGTGCTCATAGCGATGCGGGCAAACATGGCGATGGGGGAGGTGAAGGGGACGAACGAGCACACCATCATGGCGATGTTGTCCACCGCACCGCTGCCCATGCTGAACATGACCACGCAGAAGGCAATGACAAAGAGCATGGACAGAGGCATGATGGAGGTGTTGATATCCTCCAGCTTGGTGGCAGTGGAGCCGATGGCGCCGTAGAGGAAGGCGTAGAGGAGGAAGCCCAGAACGAAGAACACCAGCAGATATACCAGCAGGGACAGGGGCATGTCAAACAGGGAGGTCATCACGGAATTGCCGCCCCAAGCGTCCAGATTGAGCTGGTAGAAGAGAAGGGCGGAGCCGAAGATGACCGCCAGCTGGACAAACCCGGCGATGCAGGAGGCCAGCACCTTGCCGAACATCATGTTTACCGGGGTAGCGCTGGTGATGAGCAGTTCCATGGCCCGGGAGCTCTTCTCCGTGGCCACGTGGGAGGCTACCATCTGGCCGTAGAGCATGATGACCATGTACAAGGCCAACGTCATAATGTAGGTGTACCAGTAATTTTGGGCCTGGTCCACCCCCAGAAGCTCCTCTTTGGCGTCGATCTGGAGGGAGAGAATCTCCCCGGCCTGGTCCGGGCTCAGCCCCTGTTGGGTCATGGCCTCCACCTGGGCCAGACTCACCAGGACCTGATTGGCCACCTGGGTAGTCTGGTCGTAGAGGGAACGATTGTACACGTAATAGGTGTAGGAAGTCAGGGAGTCAAAGACCAGGGCGCAATCGGCTTCCTGGTTGGACACCTGCTCCTTGATTTTAGCGAGGTCGTCTTGCGTCCAAGTCACCGTCTGGTCAGGGAAGGCAGAGGCCAGGGCCTGGGCAATGGTCTCTCCCATCTCCTGAGAGGGAGCGGAGACCAAAATCACCGACTGCTCGGTGGGGTCATCGGAGGAATCTCCGCCCATGGAGCCGAAGAAACCAATCAGGTTGGGCAGGAACATCACCACGGCCAGAACAGCCACAATGAGCAGGGTGGAGCCCACAAACACCTTGTTTTTAAAGTAGTTTTTCAGCTCAAAGCTGAGAATAGTACGAAATTGTCTCATGATCTCTTCTCCCTTCACACGTGGTCCCCGGCGTATTCCACGAAGATGTCGTTGAGGGACGGCTCGTAGACCTGCACCCGGTCAATGTCGTAGCGGGCCACCAGTTGCCCCATCATCTCCTGCTTCTGGCTGGGGCTGTCCAGGCGGAGAAGCACCTCGCCGGGCTGCACCAGCTGGCAGCGATTGCCCAGTTGGGAGAGAATCTCCCGGTATTGGGGGCTGAACACGGTGAGACGGTCCCGGGGATAGCTGCGCTTGATTTGCTCCAGATTGCCGGAGATGGCGATTTTGCCCTGATTGAGGATGGCGATCTCCTGGCAGAACTCCTCGATATAGTTCATCTGGTGGGAGGAGAAGAGGACGATTTTCCCCTTTTGAATCTGCTCCTTCACCACATCTTTGAGCAGAGCGGCATTTACCGGGTCCAGGCCGGAGAAGGGCTCATCCAGTACGATGATATCGGGGTCATGGGCCAGGGCGGTGATGAGCTGGATTTTCTGCTGGTTGCCTTTGGACAGGGTGTCCAGCCGCTTGGTTTCGTACTCCCCCATACCCAGCCGTTCCAGCCAGTGGCGCACCGAGGCCAACGCCTTGGCACGCTTCATCCCCTTGAGCTGGGCGAAGTATACCAGCTGTTGCCCGATGGGCTTTTTGGGGTACAGCCCTCGCTCCTCGGGGAGGTAGCCCAAAGACACCTTGCGGTAGTCGATGGGCTTCCCATCCAGGAGAACTTCTCCGCTATTTTGAGGGAAGACGTCCATGAGAATGCGGATGGTGGTGGTCTTACCGGCGCCGTTTCGGCCCAGCAGGCCGAAGGCCTGGCCTCCCTCAGCGGTGAGGGAGATGCCCTGGAGCACCTGCTTGGCTCCAAAGCTCTTTTCAATGTTGCGTAATTCCAATTTCATTATTGCTTACCTCAACTTCTCTTTTTATCCATTTGTAGGGATGTGTAGTTGTACACAAACTGCTGTACCAGCCAGAGACCGCCCACCAACAGACTATACGAAGGGGCGACCAGGTCAATGACGGATAGAATGGATAGTATTGCCATGATGCCGGGGAAAATCAGACCCATTACCTTGAAGGCCTGGTAGCTGCATTGGGCGGTCTGCTGCCGCTCGGCTTCATCGCAGCTCTCGTACCAGTCCTTTTGAAACTTAAAATCAAAAATATCACCACGCTTTTCGGGAAATAGTTTCTTAGTAGCGGAGATGATGCGGGCTTGAATTGCTGTCATCCAGATGATGTGCCCGATGAGCAGGAACCAGGAGAGATTGACCCCCCAAGAGGCTGCATAGCCCAGGGCCATGGCCAAGAACATGAGCACCGTGGCCAGATTGGCCAGAAACATGGCCCGGCAAAAAGTCAGGTTGGCCTGGGGGAACAGTTCGTCATCTTCCAGAGCTTGGGGAATCATCCGCTTTCCCCGGAAGTAGTACCAAGTGGCTCCCACCAACAGCAAAAATCCGGGGACATAGCACCAGGGACCCAGGGAAGCCAGCATCAGGTTGAACTGCTCGCCGAGATTGCGGACGGAGAATTCATTGGACACAGCGGCAACGCCCACGATGTCGCCAATGAGGCCGCAGATGATGATGACTACGGCGAAGGTAACATAGATACGAGCGGGTGATTTTTTCTTAGCTTCTTTCGTGATGACTCCTCCTCTGTGAGATAAAAGACGTCCTCCACCGGGCGGTGGAACACCTGGGCAATGCGAAGGGCCAGGGTGATGGAGGGGTTGTAGTCCCCTCGCTCAATGAGGCTGATGGTCTGCCGGGAGGCTCCCACCAATGTCCCCAGCTCCTGCTGGTTGATGCCCTGGGCTGCCCGAAACTCTTTGAGTCGATTCTGTAGCGGCATGAGCACCCCTCCTTGACAAGTATTGTTTGCATTATAACAACTATCTTTGTCAAACATAAGATAGCATTGACAAGGATTGTTGTCAATATGGAAAAAATAAAGAAAACGTAAAAATCTGTTTCCACCCGGTGAAGAGGGTGGATTTTTTCAAAAGCTTCGGTATAATGGAGAGGTGGTCCGGAGGCAAGGGCGAAACCTCACGGTACCTCGTCAGATACATGAGAGGTTGGATGGAAACCATGGGAATATGGATTGTACTTGGAGTTGTTGCGGCGCTGCTGCTCTTTTGGGTTATGTCGGTGCGGTGCCGCCATGGACACCCGGCGTGGGAGGTGCTGCGCCGATACCGATATGCCCACCGAGGACTGCACGATGAAACACGGGGCATCCCGGAAAATTCCCTGACTGCGTTTCGCCGGGCGGCGGAGCGGGGGTATGGGGCCGAATTGGACGTGCACTTGACCCGGGACGGGAGTCTGGTGGTCATCCACGACGACTCCCTGCTGCGTACCGCTGGGGTGGACGTGGATGTGGCTTCTCTGACGGCGGAGCAGCTGTCTCAGTACCGCCTGGAGGGCACTCAGGAGAAAATCCCGTTTTTGGAGGAGGTGCTGCCTCTGTTTGAGGGGCGGGCCCCGCTGATTGTGGAGCTGAAAGCGGAGAAAAATGCGGCTCGGCTGGCCAAGGCGGCCTGTCAGGTGCTGGACCGCTACAAGGTCAACTATTGCATTGAGTCCTTTCACCCCAAGGTGCTGATGTGGCTTAAGCGGCACCGCCCGGAGATCTGCCGGGGACAACTGAGCCAGAACTTCATCCGTGAGCGCAGCGGGATGCCCCTGGTGGCGGCGGTGGTGATGACCAACGTGCTCACCAACCTGGTGACGTGCCCGGATTTTGTGGCCTATAAATGGAAGGACCGCCGCCAACTCTCTCTGTTTCTGGCCAGACGCCTGTGGCGGGGCCAGGAAGTGAGCTGGACCATCCGGGATTCTGCGTCCATGCAGCGGGTGGAGCAGGAGGGCTGCCTGCCTATTTTTGAGGAATTTCAGCCGTGAGAAATTTTATCACGGAGCTGAATGAAAACAGCAGAGGGTCTGCGGGGAAAAGGCCGCAGACCCTCTGCTGTTGCTAGAAAAAGTGATGGTTTGGAGCTTGATGGCCCCATGTTAAAACTTGTTGCTTTACAAGTTTGGTGTTCTCTCGTACAATGCGGGCAAGGATGGTGATTGAGTCATGCTAGGTGATAACATTAAGAAATACCGCCGGGAGAGGGGATATACCCAGGAAGAACTGTCTGCCGAACTGCACGTGGTCCGCCAGACGTTGTCCAAGTGGGAAAACAATGTGTCCGTGCCAGATGCAGAGGTCCTAATCAGAATATCTCGAGCGTTGGATGTGCCGGTCGGCGTACTGCTGGATTTGACGCCGGAGGAAGAAACCGTGGACCTGACCGATGAGTTGGCAAGGGTCAACGAGGAACTGGCGGAGCGGAATCAACAGCTGCAGAGAAACACGTTGGCCAGCCAGAAGCGGGGGCAAATCGTCTTTCTCTCCTTTGCGGCACTGATGGTTGTGATCCTCGTGGATAATCCCTTGGCGTCGCTGCTCTTGGTGGGGGCTTGCATTGCATTGTCGCTGCTGATCCTGTATCGGAATTTGTCTCTGTTTTCCGAGAGTGCGGTTTCCGTATCCCAGATGAAAGCGCTGAAAGTTGTGACGATATTCAATGCAGTGTTTCTGATTGTGTTGCTGGCAGTTTGTGGCTTGCTGCAAGCCCAGGTGATTACACTGACGGCGCAGCAGGAACAGTGGTTGCTTATGGGCGTGTTTTCCGGTCTGTTCCTTTTCTTTGGTGCGCTTTCTCCACGGCTGCCATATCAGCGGCATACCGGCCTGCGTCTGCCATGGACGGTGCGGGATGAAGATACCTGGAACCTGGCCCATAGAATCATCGGCGTCATCTCGTTGCCCTTGACGCTGCTATACCTTGCCGCAGCTTTTTCGGTTTCGGATATGGAGCTCATTGGAACGATTTCTGTGATTGCCCTGATGTTGTATATCGGCATACCGGGTGTGATCTCTCTGGTGTTTTTCTGGAGAAAATATCATTGAGGAAGGTTCAAATGTTGTCAGTTATAAAGACACGTCGATATTGCTCCAGACGTGTATCGGCGCTGACGCTCCACAGTGCAATGGGGGAGGGGGAGTAAAGTCTGGTCACTCCGTATGGTCTGCCGTTGATCCAGACGCTTTCCTCCCATGTGTTGTCGTTTCTCTTGGGGTGGGGACCCTTGTCTGCAAAGAAACGGTGGATGAGCTTTTTCACTTCGGCTCTGCTGGTATAGATCAATTCCTCAATATTGGGGTGCTCCAGCAGCAGCTTATCCAGAGGCTTGGGCTCAATGGAGATTAACGAGGCGTCATCTGATTTGCCGTTTCGATGAATGCAGCTGCCCACAATATCGGTAATTCCGATGTGTAACTCCTGCAACAGCTGCTTTCGTTGGTTCACTGCTTCGACGGTGTTTGCAAACGCCAGAGGGGTGCCAGTTACCTCAGAAAGCAGCTTCCAAAAAGAATTATCTCTGGAGCCGTAGTAGAAATCCACATCGTTGTTGTGTAAGGCTCTTCCGCCGGAGGTGCAAAACCGAAAGGGCGGCATGGTTCCAATGATGAGTTTGGTGGAACCCTCTGGGATGTAGGGCTCGTAGGGGTGAATGGAACGAACCGTTTCTTCCATAGAATTTCCTCCTGAGTGTGAAATGAGAAAATGACGTGGTTTTTATAAATAAGCGTGACACCCCAACAGAAAAAAGATTGGCCCCATCTATCGGTTGAAGTAATGGATGACAGTAATAGGAAGATGTGGTATTATAGCAGCGAATCGAAGTGAGAAAAAGGAGAGAGTGGCGTATGATCAAGGCATTGAGCAAACATGTCATGAAGATAATTGCAGTTTTTGGTGTGCTGCTCATGGGATTTGGACTTGCCGGTGCTGGCCCTGATACCGGCTTGTGGATGTTCCTTGCGGGGCTCTTCCTGGTGATTGTCTGTGTCGCTTCCAGTCGTGAGCTGCGGAAGTTTGTCCGTTCGCTGCTGGATTTCATTTGATGCCGAAGCAATGGGGGAGTGAACATGGAACTGATTATTGTATTCATTTTGGGGATGGTAGGGGCTGTCTTGGTGCAACTCAGTGCAAACAGGGGCGTTAGCCGCTGGATTCGTTATCCATTGGTTGTCTTGATTTGCATGATATTTGTGTCTGGAATTGCTATGGTGGTTTATTTTGCAGTTACTCTATACACTGAGGAGCCATTTGTCTCTGTGATGTTGTGGTTATTTGCTCTTTTCTTGCTGGTAGGGGCCATGGCGTATATTCGAAATCTGTACCATGGAAAACGATCAGTTAATGGGAGTGAGGCAACGAATGACGAAAGAGTATAACTGGAGCACCACTGTGGATGGAGTACCTCACGCAATCCTTTGTCAAGTGATGAATAATAAATATGTCTTGTGGGCAGACGATAAATTCCAAAAAACTGTCTACCGTAAGAACTTTCAGGCTGCTCGTGGAGGTCTGGATGAAACCCTTGAACTGTGGGGAAAGACCTGCCACTTTGTGGTTTGGCCTAGCGAAAAAGTGGAGTTTTTTGTAGATGGAAAATCTCTGAATACACAGGAAGACTGCGAGAATGCTCTGGACATCTCCTACGAAGAATCCGTATCTCGTCATGAACGGACTATGCGCCGCAGTTCATGGGCGGTGGTGCTGCTGATAGCTTTGGCCTGTGTCTTCTATTTGGTCATGGTGCTGCAAGGGAAAGATATGTCTGGCTGGAATGGAACGATGGTAGTCGCGGTGCTGATTTTGGCGATTAACCTCGTTGGCATTGTCAGGGGAAGAAAACGATGATGGGCACAAAACTTTGGTGGAATATTCCTTACTAGCAAAAAAGACACGACTTTCCAGCGTGTCTTCCCTTGAGAAGGTGGGGGCAGCGTAGGCGGAATTGACTTCCGCCGAGCATGAAATGAGCCTATGGCGCCCAAAACAAAAGCACCTGCTTAAGCAGGTGCTTTTGTTTTGGTGGACCTGAACGGGATCGAACCGTCGACCTCTCGGATGCGAACCGAACGCTCTCCCAGCTGAGCTACAGGCCCGTACCCAACTATTATAACAGAAAAAAACAGTTTGTAAAGAGAAAAATGGAGAAAATGAAAAAAGAGTCCAAAGGGGAAAAGTTTAAAATTCAGTTGAAAAAGTCGTGACGATGTGATAAAATAACCATCGGCTTTTAACACGCTTGTGTGTGGAGTAAGGCCGCGCTAGTCGGGGAGTTAGCGGTGCCCTGTATCTGCAACCCGCTATAGCAGGGATGAATCCCGGCCCCCGGAGACAAAATGTACTGACTGCCCCATATAAGCAGCGATGATGGATTGGTCCTGCGCAACGTAGCCCCGTGAACCGTGTCAGGCGGGGAACCGAGCAGCACTAAGCGGACCGCTGCGTGTGCCGCGGGGGTGCCGGTCTTGAGCCGGCTGTATGGGTAACGGGTATATTTTGTGCTTCAAAGGCCGGTGCGCGGTCTTATTCTGTACACAAGCGATTTCCTTTTTAGGGGGTGAGGCGTTTGTACCAGGCGTTGTACCGAAAGTGGCGTCCCCGCAGCTTTGACGACGTGGTGGGGCAGGGACATATTACAGAGACCCTCAAGCGTCAGGTGCAGGGGGGACGGCTGACCCACGCCTATCTGTTTACCGGCACCAGAGGAACGGGTAAGACCACCTGTGCCAAAATTCTGGCCCGGGCCGTGAACTGTCAGCATCCTCAGGACGGCAACCCCTGCAACCAGTGTCCGGCGTGTGTGGGCATTGAGAACGGCTCCATCCTGGACGTGGTGGAGCTGGACGCAGCCTCCAACAACCGCGTGGACGACGTGCGTGCCATGCTGGAGGAGGCGGCCTATACCCCGGCCACCGTGGCCAAGCGGGTGTATATCATCGACGAGGTGCACATGCTCTCGCCTCAGGCCTTCAATGCGCTGCTGCAAATTCTGGAGGAGCCGCCCGCCCATTTGATGTTTATCCTGGCCACCACAGAGCTGCACAAGGTGCCGGCCACCATCAAGAGCCGGTGCCAGCAATTCGCCTTTAAGCGCATCCGGGCCGAGGAGATTGCCGGACGTTTGAATTACGTGGCCGCTCAGGAGGGCATTGAGCTGACCCAAGAGGGGGCACAGCTCATCGCCCGTCTGGCCGATGGCGGTATGCGTGACGCCCTATCCCTGCTGGATCAGTGTGTGGGGGCAGGGGGGACCGTAGACCAGGACCGGGTGTTTCAGGTGCTGGGCCTGGCGGGTAATCTCCAGACGGTGGCGCTGTTGGAGGAGATCGCAGCGGGCAACCTGTCTGGCGCATTGGCACGACTGGCCAGCTTGTACACCGGAGGCAAGGAGATGGCAGCCTTGGCCGGGGAACTGTCCGCTTTGCTGCGGGACCTGTTGGTGAGCAAGAGCGCTCCCAAGGGCGGGGCGGGACTGCTTACCGGGGGCTATGACTCGGGCACCCTGGAGCGGTTGGGACAGCTGTTCGACGTGCCTCGGCTGGTCCAGATGCTCGCTTTAGTGCAGAAGACCGCGGGCGAGCTGGTCCACTCCGCAAACCGACGCACGGACATGGAGCTGTGCTTGGTGATGCTGTGTGACCCCTCTCTGGACGGAAGTGTCCATGCCTTGACTGCCAGAGTGGCAAAGTTGGAGCAGCAATTGGCTTCCGGCGTTGTGGTTCAGCAAACGACAAGCGAAAAACCTTTACAGAGAAGCCCGGCACCAACTCCGGCTCAAAAGAGCACACAGCCTGAGCCAGACCTGTCCACTCCGGTGGCGTCTGACCCTCTACCCTGGGAGGTGGCAGAGAAACCGGTGCCCCAACAACCTGCAAGTAAAAAACCTTTACAGGAAAAGCCGGCGGAAGAGACTCCAGCACCCCCTGCGGTTGAGCCTCGGCCAGCCCCGCCCGAGTCTGTGACACACGTGGGAGGACAGACGGGATGGCCCGGCTGGAACGTAGTGTGTGGCCAGCTCAAGGGTGTGCTGTCCACCGGAGACTATACCTTCTTCTCCATGCCCGCCATGCTCACTGGACGGTGGGACGGGGATGTGGTGACCATCTGGGCCGCCAATCAGTTTGTGGCGGACCTGGTGGAGAAGCCGGATATCTCTGGAGCGGTCTCCCAGGTGGTTGGGCGATATATGGGACAGCGGGTTCCGGTGAAAGTTCAGGTGGGAGCACCTCCGGCAGAGACGGTGCAGACACCGCCTACGTCTCAGCCCCCAGAAGAAGGGGATGCTCTGGACGCCTTTCTGGCAGCGGGGCACAGCAATGTAACCGTAGAATAATTTGTGTTAGGATATGACATAGGAGGTAATTCGGATGGCAAAAGGATTTAATACCCGCGGTATGGGCGGTATGGGCGGCATGGGTGGAAACATGAACAACATGATTCGCCAGGCCCAGAAGATGCAGCAGGACATGATGAAGGCTCAGGAGGAGCTGGAGAGCAAGTCCTACGAGGCCAGCGCTGGCGGCGTTGTGACCGCTGTGGTGTCCGGTAAGAAGGAGATCACCTCTGTGACCATCGACCCCGAGGCCGTGGACCCCGACGACGTGGAGATGCTCCAGGACCTCATTGTGGCGGCGGTGAACGAGGCCCTGCGCAAGGCTGCCGACGATGCCGCCAGCCAGATGTCCCGCCTCACCGGAGGCCTGGGACTGCCGTTTTAATACACACGACCCTCAAGGGCTGCTTTCTCACAAGAGAGCAGCCCTGAACCCATTGATAAGGAGGAACCAAATATGGTGAAGTTTTCTGAGATGAAATACCAGCGCCCGGATCTGGAAGCGCTGAAACAGGAGATGGGCCAGCTGGTGGAGCAGCTCAAGGCCGCTGACAGCTACCAGACTGCCCGGGAGGTATTTTTGCGTAAAGAGGAGCTGGGGCGTCATATCCAGACCATGAGCACCCTGGCCAACATTCGCCACTCCATTGACACCCGAGACGAGTTCTACGACGGGGAAGTGAAGTTCTGGAATGCGGCGGGACCGGAGCTGGAGGAGTACAGCCAGGCCTGGAATTTGGCCATGCTCAACTCTCCCTTCCGCGGTGACTTCTCTCAGGAGTACGGCGACCTGATGTTTATCAATGCCGAGATTGCCCTGAAGACTTTCTCTCCTGAGATCATTGACCTGATGCAGAAGGAGAACGACCTCACCCAGGAGTATGAGAAGCTGCTGGCCTCCGCCCAGATTCCCTTTGAGGGCGGCGTGTACACCCTGTCCCAGATGACTCCCTTTAAGAGTGACGCCGACGACCAGCGCCGGCTCAACGCCTGGAAGGCGGAAGGGCAGTGGTACAAGGACAACCAGGAGGCTCTGGACAGCCTGTACGACCAGCTGGTGCACCTGCGAGACGAGATGGGCAAGAAGCTGGGCTATGAGGGCTATACCACGCTGGGCTATTACCGCATGGGCCGCAACTGTTACACCAAGGAGGACGTGGAGAAGTTCCGCCAGGCTGTGGTGAAGTATCTGGTGCCGGTGGCGGACAGCATCTACCGCCAGCAGGCCAAGCGCCTGGGCAAGGAGTACCCCATGAGCTTTGCAGACAATGCTCTGGAGTTCCGCTCCGGCAACCCCCGCCCCTGCGGCACTGCCCAGGACATTCTGGACCACGGCCGCAAGTTCTATGACGCCCTGTCTCCCGAGACCAGCGAATTTTTCCGCACCATGCTGGATGGGGAGCTCATGGACGTGCTCTCCACCGAGGGCAAGGCCGGCGGCGGCTACTGCACCGACATTCTGGACTACAAGGTGCCCTTCATCTTTGCCAACTTCAACGGCACCCAGGGTGACGTGGAGGTGGTGACCCACGAGGCCGGCCACGCCTTTGACGCCTGGCTCAACCGGGACCGCATTCCTTCCGAGTATATCTGGCCCAGCATGGAGGCCTGCGAGGTGCACTCCATGTCCATGGAGTTCTTCGCCTGGCCCTGGGCGCAGGGCTTCTTCGGAGAGGATACCCGGAAGTTCCACTACAGCCACCTGTCAAGTGCTCTCACTTTCATCCCCTACGGTACCATGGTGGACCACTTCCAGCATGAGGTGTACGCCCACCCGGAGATGACCCCTGCCCAGCGCCACCAGGTGTGGAAAGAGCTGCTGGGGACCTATATGCCCTGGATGAAGCTGGACGGGGAAATTCCCTTCTACAGCGAGGGCGAGGGCTGGCAGCGACAGCACCACATCTATTCCAGTCCCTTCTATTATATTGATTACTGCCTGGCTCAGACGGTGGCCCTCCAGTTCTGGGACAAGATTCAGGAGGACCTGGGGGAGGCCTGGGAGCACTACATGGCCTACACCCGCCAGGGCGGCAGCCAGGTGTTCACCACCCTGCTGGAGCGAGCTGGCCTGGACAGCCCCTTTGAGGAGAGCTGCCTGCAGCGGGTGTGCGCCTCCGCCAAGAACTGGCTGGAGCACTTTGATATGAGCGGAATCGAATAAGCCATGTCAGACAAGAAGAACAAGCATAAGCATAAACGGTGGAACCGGGCGGCCAAGGCGTCTCAATTCACCAGGGGAGCAGGGGGGGAGATGATCTATGTCGGTCGTCACTACTCCTTCCAAGGAGATGAGAGAAGCTATCGACAGGGTATGCGCCAGCGCATGGCGTTGGCGGCCGTCATGGCGGTGGCTCATTTGGCGGGCGGTATGATGCCCGTTCCAGCCTTGTACAACACCTGGTACGTGATTGCTCCTTATATGCTTACGTTTTTTGCGGTGGTTTCCCTGGTTTGGGCGGTGTGCCGCATGGTGTACTGGGGAAATCTCCTGCGGGAATACGTCTACGATGCCACCGTCAAGCAGATCCCCATCCGTGCAACCCTGGCTATGATTTTGTCAATGTGCACACTCTGTGGACAGATTGCATATGTGGTGACACATTCCCTGCAAGGGGTTGAGTATCTGTACACTTTGGCATTTTTGGGCCTGGAAATTGTGGTTTTTGTCTGTGCTTTCCTGTGGAAGGGCAGAGAAAATCAGGCATTGTGGTCTATTTAACGTGATAAAGCGCAAAAATTTGTGAGATATCACAGGATGTTCTCGTTGACAATTGGAGCAAAACATAATAGAATAGTCTTTGCAAAATCTGCTGAAAAAACATTTGACCGCTTGGCGTGGACACTGAGGCGGCGAAAAATGAAAGATTGAGTAAGTGGAGTTGCAAAAACCGATTCCCCGGTAGAGAGAAGGGGAGTCGGAATCAGTCCTTGTGAGCTCAGAGGATGGATGTTCTCTTTGTTCAATATAATTTAAGGAGGAATCTCTACATGAAAAGCACGAAACGAGTGCTTGCGCTGGGCATGGCTTCGGTCATGACGCTTGGTTTGCTCTCTGCTTGCGGCAACAAGCCTTCCAGCGACAACAACAACCAGGCCAGTACCCTGGTGGTTGGCGACGGCAACTACGACGGCAAGTTCTCTCCCTTCTTCTACACCTCTGCCTATGATGGAAACATCGTGAGCATGGTCAGCCAGCCCCTGATTAGCTCTGACCGTGAGGGCGCTATGATCCTCAACGGCATTGAGGGCGAGACCAAGGAGTACAACGGCACCGACTACACCTACACCGGTATTTCCGATGTGGTGGTCACCGAGAACGAGGACGACGGCACCGTGTACTATGACATCACCCTGAAGGATGGCGTCAAGTTCTCCGACGGCACCGAGATGGACATCGACGACGTGATCTTCTCCATGTACGTCCTGTCCGACCCCACCTATGATGGCAGCTCCACTCTGTATGGTCAGCCCATCATGGGTATGAACGAGTACCGTTCCGGCATGGATACCAAGTTCAACCTGATCCTGGCCGCTCCCCGTGACAACACCGACTTCTCCCTGTGGACCGAGGAGGAGCAGACTGCTCTGTGGGCTGCTGTGGACAAGGCTGGTCCTGAGTACGCCAAGTATATCTGCGAGTATCTGATTGCTAACGGTGATAACAAGCCCGAGGACAGCGTGGCTGCCTGCGCTGCCAACTGGAACTACCCCGACCTGGCTGAGGATGCCACTTATGAGGACTTCTATCAGGCTATGCTGGCTGCCTACAACGGCAATCCCGCTGAGATGGCCCGAAACGAGTCTCCCAGCAGCCTGTCTGATTTCACCAACCTCATTGAGGACTATGATGCCTACAACGTGGGTGTTCAGACCGGTGAGTCCGCTCCCAACATCTCCGGCATCCAGAAGACCAGTGACAACTCCGTGCGTGTGACCACCACTGAGGTCTCCGCCACCTGCATCTATCAGCTGTCTCTGGTGGTTGCTCCTATGCACTACTACGGCAACGAGGAGCTGTACAACTACGAGAACAACCAGTTCGGCTTCCCCAAGGGCGATCTGACCATCGTGCGTGAGAAGAACAGCAAGCCCATGGGTGCTGGCCCCTACGAGTTCGTCAGCTATGAGAACGGCACCGTGGCTCTGAAGGCCAACGAGAACTACTGGAAGGGCGAGCCCAAGATCCAGAACATCAACTTCAAGGAGACCAACGAGGCCGATAAGGTCAACGGCGTGAAGTCCGGCACTCTGGACATCACCGATCCTTCCTTCTCCACTGACGCCATCAAGGAGATTGCCGCAGCCAACGGCGGCAGCGAGGACTTCAACGGTTCCGTCATCACCGTCAACACCGTGGACAACCTGGGCTACGGCTATGTGGGCATCAACGCCGACAACGTGAAGGTGGGCGACGACGGTTCCTCCGATGCCTCCAAGAACCTGCGTAAGGGTCTGGCCACCGTGCTGGCCGTGTACCGTGACGTGGCCATCGACTCCTACTACGGCAAGTGGGCCAACGTCATCAACTACCCCATCTCCGATACCTCTTGGGCCGCTCCCAAGGTTACCGATGCCGGCTATCAGGTGGCCTTCTCCACCGACGTCAACGACAACCCCATCTACACCGATGGCATGAGCGACGAGGAGAAGTACGCCGCTGCCAAGCAGGCCGCTCTGGGCTTCTTTGAGGCTGCTGGTTACACCGTGGAGAACGGCAAGATCACCGCTGCTCCCGCAGGCGCCAAGATGGACTATGAGCTGATCATCGGCGGCGGCGGTCAGGGCGACCACCCCGCCTTCATGATGTGTACTCTGGCCAAGGATGCTCTGAAGGAGATCGGTATGAACCTGATTGTCACTGATATTGCCAACGCTTCCGACCTGTTCTCCCAGATGCAGGCTGGTACCGCTGAGCTGTTTGCTGCCGCTTGGCAGGCCACTGTGGACCCCGACATGTACCAGATCTACCACAGCCAGGGCACCTCCAACTACAACTATGACATCAAGGACGCCAAGCTGGACCAGATCATCATGGACGCTCGCTCCATCACCGATCAGGAGGCCCGTACTCTGATGTACAAGGATGCTCTGGACATCGTCATGGACTGGGCCGTTGAGGTTCCCATCTATCAGCGTGCCAACTGCTTCATCTTCTCCACTGAGCGTATCAAGATCGACACCCTGACTCCTGATATGACCACTTACTGGAACTGGATGAACGATGTTGAGCTGCTGGAGCTGAACTAATTCTGCACAGAAACAAGGGAACGAGTTCCTGAGTTTACCATCACGGTTGCCCTGCGGCCGTAAGGCCGCAGGGCAACCCTGCGCATCCCTGCACATGAGGCGGCTGTTCCGACCAAAGTCGGTCAGAGCCGGAGGGGCTGCCTGATGTGCGGACGGGGCGAACACATCATGCGAGGCCACGAACCCCTGTGCCTCGCCAACAAATACGGAGGGGATTCTATGCGAAATTTTATCATCAAGCGCGTACTATTATCAGTAGTCATTCTATTTTTCGTAGCATTCATTATTTATACACTGCTGCGCTGTCTGCCCAGCTCCTACGTGGAGACCATGGCTCGTCAGCTGGCTATGGCCCCCGGCGCCAAGCCTTATGAGGAGTGGGTGGCACAGCTCAATGCCCAATATGGTTTGGATTTGCCGCTGATCCCTGGTTTCTTCCACCAGTTGGGCAACATCCTGACCGGTAACTTCGGCGACAGCTGGAAGTACACCGTGCCTGTCATGGAGAAATTCACCAGCGTGATCTGGATTTCTTTTGTGATGGGCGGAATTGCGTTTATTTTACAGCTGATTATTGCCATTCCTCTGGGCGTTATCGCCGCCACCCGTCAGTACTCCAAGGCCGACTACGCCATCAGCGTGTTCGCTCTGGCTGGTATCTCTCTGCCCACCTTCTTCTTTGCCACTCTGCTGAAGCTGGTGTTCTGCGTGAAGCTGGGCTGGTTTGATCTGGGCGGCCTGACGGGACGTGACTTCCTGCAGTTGGATGCCATGGGGCAGTTCCTGGATATTGCCCATCATATGGTGCTTCCCATTGTTACTCTTGTGGTAGTGTCTGTGGGCTCGCTCATGCGTTATACCCGTACCAACATGCTGGAAGTGCTCAACTCTGACTATATCCGCACGGCTCGAGCCAAGGGCCTGAGCGAGAAGAAGGTCATCTATCATCACGCCTTCCGCAACACCCTGATTCCTCTGGTCACCATTGTGGGTGGCTCTCTGCCCGGCCTGTTTGCCGGTGCTCTGATTACCGAGACTCTGTACTCCATCCAGGGCATTGGTTACACCTCTTATACGGCCATGACTGCCGGTGACATTCCCTTCTCTATGTTCTACCTGCTGTTTATGGCTGTGCTGACTCTGGCCGGCAACCTGATTTCCGACATTCTGTACGCTGTGGTTGACCCCCGCGTACGTATCGCTTAAGAAAGGAGGCGCTTTCATGTCTGACGAGAAGAAAATGAACCATCAGCAGGAGGGCGGCTCCCAGGAGCACCTCTCTCTGAACGATGACCGCCGTGTTAAGGTTTTGTCCCCCGGCGCCCTGGTGGCCAAGCGCTTTTTCCGTAACCGCTTGGCTGTGGTGGGTCTGGTGATCCTGGCCGTTATGTTTGTCTTTTCCTTTATTGGCGGCGTGGTCAGCCCCTATAGCCAGGACGAGGTGTTCTACCGCCGTGAGTTCCAGTCCAAGGAGTATGCTGGCGTCACAGAGAACAGCAGCTTCCGCTATACCACAGCCGAGGGCCAGAGCTTTACCGGCATGGTCCAGGCTCAGTTCATGCTGGCAGCCACCAAGGGCCAGACCTCTTTCACCTATGACGGCGTGACGTATTCCCTTGCCGAGGAGGGCGAGGACTTCTATGTGATCTCTCAGGGAACCACCCCTGTGGCTCTGGCATACAAGGATATTGTCAATGCTGAGGACCCCTCCTTGACCGTGGGCTTTGACTTCCAGCGTGCCGCCCTGAAGGCGTACACCAACGGGGAGCAGAGCTTTACCGTGGATGGCACCGAGTACACCGTGGATGAGCACGGCGGCATCAACGAAGCTGGTCAGCCTGTGGCCTATATCAGCCGCTTTGTGGTGCAGTCCAAGGTCAGCGGTGTCACCTTCACCCGTGACTTCAAGGAGCAGCTGGCTGAGACCATCGAAAACGACAGCGATGAGTTCACCTACACCAACGACGAGGGCACCTTCGACTACACCCTGGAGTACGATGCAGACACCAAGAGCTACTCCGTCAGACAGGAGAAGGAGACCCAGGTGTTTGATACCTATTCCGAGCCCAGCAAGGCTCACTGGCTGGGTACCGACCGCAACGGCATGGACATGCTCACCCGTCTGATGTACGGTGGCCGTGTGTCTCTGGTCATCGGCTTCATTGTCGTGATTATCTCCGCCGTTCTGGGTATCATCCTGGGCGGTGTGGCCGGATATTTCGGCGGCTGGGTGGACAACCTGATCATGCGTATCGTGGATGTGTTCTACTGCATCCCCTCCATGCCTCTGATCATTATTATGGGTTCCGCCATGGACGGCATGCGCGTGGACCCCACCATGCGAATGTTGTACCTGATGCTGGTTCTGGGCTTCCTGGGCTGGCCTGGCATTGCCCGTATGGTGCGTGGCCAGATCCTCTCTCTGCGTGAGCAGGAGTTCATGACCGCCACCGAGGCCTGTGGCATCAGCATTCCCCGGCGTATTTTCCGCCACCTGATCCCCAACGTCATTCCTCAGCTCATCGTCATCTGTACCATGAGCTTGGGTTCCACCATCATCACGGAGGCCACCCTGTCCTTCCTGGGCCTGGGCGTCAAGTTCCCCTTCGCTTCCTGGGGTAACATCATCAACGACGTGTCCAACTCCTTCGTGCTGACCAACTACTGGTTCGTTTGGATTCCCGCTGGTATCTGCCTGCTGCTCACCGTGTTGGGCTTCAACTTCGTGGGCGACGGTCTGCGGGACGCCTTCGACCCCAAGATGAAGCGGTAAGAGAGGAGGAGAGACAATGGCTAAGAAAAAAGCAGAAGGCTATCTCTCCGGCCGGGAGGCCCGGCGCATTGCCAAGGAAAACCGCCGGATCACCAACGCCTTTGAGAAACAGCGTAAGCGTAAAAACGTGCCGGAGAGTGAGTACCTCACCCAGATGGCCGATCCCAATAACGCCGTGGAGTTTGATAATCTCCACACCTACTTCTACACCGACGCCGGTGTGGTCAAGAGCGTGGATGGCGTGTCCTTCGAAGTGCCCATCGGTAAGACCGTGGGCGTGGTGGGCGAGTCCGGCTGCGGTAAGTCCGTCACCAGCCTGTCCCTGATGCAGCTGCTCCAGCGGCCCCAGGGCCAGGTGGTGGAAGGCGCGATCCGCCTGAACATGGGCGACAAGGCCTATGACGTGACCAAGATGCCCAACGAGCAGATGCAGAAGATCCGTGGCAACTACGTGTCCATGATCTTCCAGGAGCCCATGACCAGCCTGAACCCCGTGTTCCGCATCGGTGAGCAGGTGGACGAGGTCATCGCCCTGCACCACGGTGAGGGCAAGACCAAGGAGGACATCAAGAACCGCACCATCGAGCTGCTGGAGGTGGTGGGCATCGCCAACAGCCAGGGCGTGTATCAGATGTTCCCCCACGAGCTGTCCGGTGGTATGCGCCAGCGTGTGTGTATCGCCATGGCTCTGGCTTGCAGCCCCAAGGTGATCATCGCCGACGAGCCCACCACCGCTCTGGACGTGACCATCCAGGCCCAGGTGCTGGACCTGCTGCGCAACCTGAAGGATAAGATCAACTCCTCCATCATGTTCATCACTCATGACCTGGGTGTTATCGCTGAGATGGCCGACTACGTGGTGGTCATGTACGCCGGTCGCGTGGTGGAGAAGGGTACCGTACAGGAGATCTTCGCCAACCCCGCCCACCCCTACACCATCGGCCTGATGGCCTCCAAGCCTGTGGTGGGCAAGAAGATCGACAAGCTCTATTCCATCCCCGGCAAGGTGCCCAACCCCATTGATATGCCCAACTACTGCTACTTCAAGGATCGCTGTGAGATGTGTGTGGCCGGCTGTGAGGGCGAGTACCCCTGCCAGGTGCAGCTCAGCCCCACCCACTTCGTGTCCTGCTACCGCTACTATGACAACAAGAACCAGGGAGGTGAGGGCTGATGTCTGACAAGAAAAGCGTAATTGCCAAGGGCGACTTCACCCCCGTGGAGTACGATCCCCAGTACATTCTCCAGGTCAACCACCTGAAGAAGTACTTCCCCATCAAGGGCGGCATGGTCAGCAAGACCGTGGGCCACGTCAAGGCCGTGGACGGCGTCACCTTCAACCTCAAGCGTGGTACCACCATGGGTCTGGTGGGCGAGTCCGGCTGTGGTAAGACCACCACCGGTCGTACCATCCTCCGTCTGGCGGGGGAGAAGACCGATGGTCAGGTGCTCTTCAACGGCAAAGAGATCTACGATATGAGCCCCAAGGAGCTGCGGGCTCTGCGTACCAAGATGCAGATCATCTTCCAGGACCCCTTCTCCAGCCTGTCCCCCCGTCTGCCCGTGGGTGAGATCATCGGCGAGGCTGTGCGGGAGCACAAGCTGGTGAGCAAGGCCGAGTACAATGACTATATCGACAAGGTCATGGACAACTGCGGTCTGCAGCCTTTCCACAAGGCCCGCTATCCCCACGAGTTCTCCGGCGGTCAGCGTCAGCGTATCTGCATTGCCCGTGCTCTGGCTCTGAACCCTGAGTTCGTGGTATGTGACGAGCCTGTGTCCGCTCTGGACGTGTCCATTCAGGCCCAGATCATCAACCTGCTCAAGGACCTGCAGGACCAGTACAACCTGACCTATCTGTTCATCTCCCACGACCTGTCTGTGGTGGAGCACATCTCTGACTCCGTGGGCGTGATGTACCTGGGCAACCTGGTGGAGTATGGCGACACGGAGGACATCTTCCGCAACCCGCTGCACCCCTACACCAAGGCTCTGTTCTCCGCCATCCCTGTGCCCGACCCCAACGCCAAGATGAACCGTATTGTGCTGGAGGGCTCCATTCCCTCTCCCGCCAATCCCCCCAGCGGTTGTAAGTTCCACACCCGCTGCCCCTATGCCACCGAGCGATGCAAGGTGGAGGCTCCCTGCCAGCGTGAGGTGGAGCCCGGCCACTACGTGGTCTGCCACCTCTTCGACAAGTAAGATATGGCACGTAAGCCAAAGAAATACGAGGACGATGACGGCCGCGTGATCGCGGATATGAGCGGCCTGTCCCGTCCCACTCTGTTCCGGCCAGGTCGGCCGGACAGCAGGGAATCCCGGCCCCCGGAGCCCATGGAACAGGAGCGTGAGGAGCGCCCCTGGGAGGATACCGGAATGAGCCGGGAGGACCGCAGAGCCTACATCTGGGCGGCCATGAAAGCAGCTTTGTCCATGGCGGCGATTTACATCGTTGCCTTCGGGCTGTTGATTGCTCTGATGATATGGCTTTGGAATTAATGAAAATAGAGAGCTCTCCGGTGTTGCCGGAGAGCTCTCTGCTTTTCTTGGAAAATCTGGTTGACCTCAGGGTCAGGAATGGGTATGATGGAGAAAAGGAGGCACAAGGCCATGAATGACATTGAGACTTTGAGACACTGGGTAGAGGAGAGCGAGAACATCGTCTTTTTCGGAGGCGCAGGGGTGTCCACCGAGAGCGGCATTCCCGACTTCCGGTCCCAGGATGGATTATATCATCAGCACTACGATTTGCCGCCGGAGACCATTCTCAGCCACGACTATTTCATGTCCCACACCCAGGAATTTTATCGGTTCTATCGGGACAAAATGCTGTGTCTGGACGTGCAGCCCAACGCCGCCCATCTGGCGCTGGCCAAGTTGGAACGGCTGGGCAAGCTGAAGGCGGTGGTGACCCAGAACATCGACGGACTGCACCAGAAGGCAGGCAGCCAGCGGGTCTACGAGCTCCACGGCTCGGTCTACCGCAACTACTGCATGTCCTGTGGGGCCTCGTACCCGGTGGAGGAGATTGCAGCAGGAGAGGGGATTCCCCGCTGTCCCCACTGCGGCGGTATCATCAAGCCGGATGTGGTACTCTATCAGGAGGGGCTGGACCAGCGCACCATCCGAGGCGCTGTGGAGGCCATCGCCAGTGCCGATCTGCTCATTGTAGGCGGAACCTCTCTGGTGGTGTATCCGGCGGCAGGACTGCTGGAGTATTTCCGGGGCCGTCACCTGGTCCTCATCAACCGAGATGCCACCAGCTATGACCAGCGGGCGGATCTGGTGATTCGCCAATCCATCGGGGGCGTGCTGGAGGCGGCCTGTGCCCATCTGGAGACTTGAAAGAATAGTAAAAATCAGGTATAATATCCTTTATCTTGACTGCTGGAAAAGGAGACAGGCCAATGAAGCGGACAGTTGCCGTGATGACGGACAGCAATAGCGGAATCAGCGTAGAAGAGGGGAAAAAGATGGGGGTGTACGTCATTCCCATGCCCATTAACATGGATGGAAAGGTCTACTATGAGGGATTGGACCTGAGCCAGGACTACTTCTATCAGCGCATGGCAGCAGGGGCGGAGATGTTTACCTCTCAGCCCTCCCCGGCGGACACTCTGGAGCTGTGGAATCGGATTCTCCGGGGCTATGACCAGCTGGTGTATATCCCCATGTCTGCGGGCCTGAGCAGCACCTATGCCACCGCTCGGATGATGGCCGACGACTATCAGGGCCGGGTGCAGGTGGTGGATAACCGCCGCATCTCTGTGACTCAGTACCATGCGGTGCTGGATGCCCTGGCTATGGCAGAGCAAGGCATGGACGCAGCTTCCATTCGCCGCACCTTAGAGGAGCAGGCAGCAGACGCCAGCATCTTCCTCATGGTGGATACCCTGAAATACCTGCGCCGGGGTGGTCGTGTGTCCGGGGTAGAGGCCTTTGCCGGAGCCATGCTGAACATTAAGCCCGTGCTCACCATCGCCGGAGACAAGCTGGAGGCGGTGGGCAAGGTGCGTGGGGCCAAGGCTGCCCGTCAGATGATGCTGGAGAAGCTGCGAGCGGACATGGAGGGACGGTTAAAGGCCCTCCACGACAGCGGCCACCTGCAAGTGAAAATTGCCTGTAGCCGGGTGCCCGACCAACTGCGGCAGGAGTGGGTAGACCAGGTGCAGCAGTACTTCTATCTGGACTATCCGGTGGAGTGCGCAGACCTGACCCTCTCAGTAGCCTGTCACACCGGACCCGGTGTGCTGGGCGTGGGAGCGGTACGTGTATAAATCATGTGAAAAAGCGGCGGAGCTCATGCTCCGCCGCTTCTATCTTTTATAGGGTCGTGGTGTACCGTAAATCCACGCACACGGTGTCGTGGGGGAAGGGGATATCCTGATGGGTGCCGTCCCAAGAAAAGCCGTGGCGGGCGTAAAAACGCCGAGCGCCTTGGTTTTCCCGCAGTACAAACACATAGGCCTGCTGGAAGCCGTCTGCTTTCAGCTGCTCCTTGGCCCGGTCCATGAGCAGGCTGCCGTACCCTTTGCCAGTTTCCTGGGGATGGGTATAGAAGGAGATGACTTCTCCCCAGCCCTCATAGCCAGAGGCGTCAAAGTGCACCTGCATGCCTCCGCCGTGGTTCTGATTGCCAATGCGGGCAGGTCCGCAGGTGATGCAGCCCACAGGGGTGTCGTCCCGAT
This sequence comes from Pseudoflavonifractor sp. An176, assembly GCF_002160435.1. NCBI lineage: Bacteria > Bacillati > Bacillota > Clostridia > Eubacteriales > Oscillospiraceae > Pseudoflavonifractor > Pseudoflavonifractor sp. An176. Next base: position 142,838 of record NZ_NFKO01000002.1, read on the forward strand.
AGAGGAGAAACCCGTGGTGGCGAGGGGTTCTGGCGTAGTCGGCAAAGGTGTCCACCCAGCGGGTGGGGGTGATGTGCTCTTCCATCCAGTCCAGAGGCACCGCCTCCTGATAGGCGGCCCACCAGCCCAGAGCGTGGATTTCGCTCATGGCGGCGAAGTGAGCCGGGGTGGACGCCTCTACAATGGTGAGCTGTGGCATGGGTATCTGCTCCTTTTAGTGGGCGGCGCCCACCAGGTCCTGCTCCGCCTTCTGCTGGGCCTCCTGCTTGGCAATCTGGCGGGCGTTGGCCAGCATCAGCTTGATGCGGTTCTCCTGGTTGATCTTGGTGGCGCCGGGGTCGTAGTCGATGGCCACGATGTTGGAGTTGGGGTAATCGTCTTTCAGCTTGCGAATCATGCCCTTGCCCACAATGTGGTTGGGCAGGCAGCCGAAGGGCTGGGTACAGACAATGTTGGGCACCCCGGAGTGGATGAGCTCCAGCATCTCGCCGGTGAGCAGCCAGCCCTCGCCCATCTTGTTGCCGTCGCCCAGATAGCCGTGGACCAGCTTGTGCATGTTCTCAAAGGTGCCGGGAGCATGGAAGCGGGTCTTTTTCAGGGCGGCGATCATGTCCTTCTGACACTCCTCAATGTAGCCCTTGAAAATCTGACAGACTTTCTTTTTGATCCACTTGCCGCCGTACAGGTCCACGTCGGACTCCCGGTTGAAGATCTTGAAGATCATGAAGTCGGTGAGGCCGGGCACCACGGGTTCAGCCCCCTCGGAGAGGAGGAAGTCCTCCAGGTTGTTGTTGCCCAGGGGGGAGAACTTGACGTAGATCTCACCCACCACACCCACACGGACCTTCTGGGGTCCAGCCACGGGGATGTCGGCGAAGTCGGCGCAAATCTGGTCAAAGATATGGCGCATCTCCTTGCGGTTCATGCCACGGCCCTTCTGGAAGCCCTCAATGAGCTTGTTCTCCCAGGTCTCCACCATCTTGTCGGTGTCCCCCTTCATCACCTCATAGGGACGCACCTGGTTGGCCACGTTGACGATGAGGTCACCGTACATCATGGCGTAGATCATCTTGCGGATGAGGGGGAGGGTGAGGCTCCAACCGGGGTTCTTCTCCATGCCGGAGAGGTTCACCGAGATGACCGGAATGTAGGACATGCCAGCCTTCTCCAGAGCCTTGCGCAGCAGGTGGATGTAGTTGGAGGCCCGGCATCCGCCGCCGGTCTGGGTGATGAGCAGAGCCACCTTGTGGGGGTCATAACCGCCATGCTTGACGGCGTCAATGAGCTGGCCAATGACCAGCAGGGCGGGGTAACAGGTGTCGTTGTGGACGTACTTCAGGCCCTCGTCCACAATGCCTCTGTGGTTGGTGGTGAGCATATCCACCTTGTAGCCCTCCAGCACCAGCAGCTGGCGGAACATGCCAAAGTGAACGGGAAGCATCTGGGGCATCAGCAGGGTGTACTCCTGCTTCATCTCTTTGGTGAACAGAAGACGCCCATCTTTGGCGTAAACCAATTCAGCCATGTTGTTTTCTCCTTTCGGAACTTGGTCCAGTGGACATCAGCCCTGGTTCTGGTCCCGCTCCTCCATGGCGGCCATGAGGGAACGCACACGGATGCGGACAGCGCCCAGGTTGCTGATGTCGTCGATTTTCAGCTGGGTGTACAGCTTGCCGCCCTCTTCCAGGATGGAGCGCACCTCGTCGCCAGTGATGGCATCGGTGCCGCAGCCGAAGCTTACCAGCTGAATCAGCTGCATGTCCGGCTGGGTGCACACGTACCGGGCGGCGTTGTACATCCGGGACTGGAAGGTCCACTGATTGAGCACCTTCCGGGGGGCATAGTCCTCGTGATAGGCCACGGCATCCTCACTGACCAGCACAAAGCCAAAGGAGGTGATCAGGTCGTTGATGCCGTGGTTGATCTCCGGGTCGATGTGGTAGGGACGACCAGCCATGACGATGATGGGACGGCCCTCGGCCCGGGCCTTGTCGATGTAGGACTGGCCCACCGCCCGGATCTCCTGCTTGTACAGGTCGTAGGCCTGGTAGGCGGCCCGGATGGCGTGGACCACCTCTCGGCGGGGAATGCCGAAGGTGTCGGAGAACCACTGGGAACCGATGCGCTCATAGTCCTTCTGGCGGTGCAGTCCGGCATAGGGGTAGAGGAATCGGGTCTTTTTCAGGTCGGGCACGTTGGCGGCCAGCAACTCGGGATAGTAGGCCACCACCGGGCAGTTGTAGTTGTTGTCCGAGGTCTTCTCGTCAAAGTTGTAGGACATGCAGGGGTAGAAGATGGCATCCACTCCGGCCTCCACCAGGGCCTGCACGTGGCCGTGGAGGAGCTTGGCGGGATAGCACACGGTGTCCGAGGGGATGGTGCGCTGGCCCTTGATGTACAGCTTGCGGGAGGACTCGGGGGAGAGCACCACCTCGAAGTTGAGGCGGGTGAACAGCTCAAACCAGAAGGGCAGGTTCTCATACATGTTCAGCCCGAAGGGGATGCCGATGCGCCCCCGGGAGCCGTTGCCGAAGCCCTTGCCCTCCATGGAGCGGAGCTTGCGATACTTGTAGTTGTACAGATCGGGCAGCTCCACCTTCTCCTTGCCCAGGGGGCGGGAACAGCGGTTGCCAGAGATGAACCGACGGCCACCGTCAAAGGTGTTGACGGTGAGGGAGCAGTGGTTGGTGCACAGGTTGCAGGTCACCGGCTTGGCGGTGTGGGTGAAGTTCTCCAGCGCCTCAGGGCCCAGCAGGGTGGACTTCTCCAGGTGCAGGTTGCGGGCGGCCAGAGCGGCGCCGAAGGCGCCCATGATGCCCGAGATGGTGGGACGGGTCACGTCCCGCTTTAGCTCCTGCTCAAAGGCCCGGAGCACGGCATCGTTATAGAAGGTGCCGCCCTGGACCACGATGTGCTTGCCCAGGTCGTCGGCGCTGGCGGCACGGATGACCTTGTACACGGCGTTTTTCACGATGGAGATGGACAGACCGGCGGAGATCTCCTCCACGCTGGCTCCATCCTTCTGGGCCTGCTTCACCGAGGAGTTCATAAACACGGTGCATCGGGAGCCCAGGTTCACCGGGCGCTGGGCAAACAGGCCCATCTTGGCAAAGTCCGCAATGGAGTAGCCCAGGGCCTTGGCGAAGGTCTCAATAAAGGAGCCGCAGCCGGAGGAACAGGCCTCGTTGAGCATGATGGAGTCCACGGCCCCGTTGCGGATTTTAAAGCACTTCATGTCCTGGCCGCCGATGTCGATGATAAAGTCCACATCGGGGTTGAAGTGGGCGGCGGCGCGGTAGTGGGCCACCGTCTCTACCAGCCCTAAGTCACAGTTAAAGGCGTTTTTGATGAGGTCCTCACCGTAACCCGTCACCGCAGAGCCCTTGATGGTAATGCGGTCGCCGCACAGCTTGTAGATTTCCTTGAGCTGGGGCAGGACCACGGACACCGGGTTGCCCTGGTTGGAGTGATAGTAGGTGTACAGCAGGCCGCCATCGGGGGCGATGAGGGCCATTTTGGTGGTGGTGGAACCGGCATCAATGCCCAGATAGGCATCGCCGGTGTAGGTGTGAATGTCCAACTGGGGGGGCGTGGAGGCGTTGTGGCGGGCCACAAAGGCGTCGTACTCCTCCTGAGACTGGAACAGGGGGGGCATGGTGTCCACCACGGTGGTGGCGTCCCGGCTCTCCTCCAGTAGCTTCAGCAGCTCCTCAAAGGGACGGGCGGCGTACTCCTCCGAGCACAGAGCAGCGCCAATGGCGGCAAAGCAGTCGCCGTCCTTGGGGAAGATGGCGTGCTCCTCGTCCAGCTGGAGGGTCTCCACAAAGCGCTCCCGCAGGCCCTTTAAGAAGGTGAGGGGGCCGCCCAAAAAGACGATCTTGCCCTTGAGCTCTCGGCCCTGGGTGAGGCCAGCCACAGTCTGGTCCACCACCGCCTGGAAGATGGAGGCGGCCACGTCCTCTTTCCGTCCACCCTGGTTGAGGATGGGCTGGATGTCGGACTTGGCAAACACGCCGCACCGGGAGGCGATGGGGTAAATCTTCTCATGTTTCAGGGACAGTTCATCCAGCTCATTGACCGTGACGTTCATCAGTGTGGCCATCTGGTCAATGAAGGCTCCGGTACCGCCGGCGCAGGAGCCGTTCATACGCTCCTCCAAAGCGCCGCCGAAGAAGATGATCTTGGCATCCTCGCCGCCCAGTTCGATGACGGCGTCCGTGTCGGGAATGTAGGTGTTCACCGCGGCAGCAGTGGCATATACCTCCTGGACAAAGTCCAGTCCAGCGGCCTTGGCCACGCCCAATCCGGCAGAGCCGGTGATGACCAGCTTCACCTCTTTGCCCCGCAGCATATCCTCAATGGAGTGCAGGGTCTCACAGGCCCGTTCCCGGGTCTTGGAATAATGCCGCTCATAGGAGCGGAATAAAACTTGGTTTTGTTCGTCCAGCACCACCACTTTGACGGTGGTGGAGCCGATATCAATGCCCACTCGCAAACTCATAATGGCACCTTCCTGAATCAATAAAATAAGGCAGTACTACTATTATATAAAAGAAGGGGTATGATTTCAATAGCAGGTTCTTGTAACACCGGCGGGATATGGCAAAATTCATCACAACGATAACAGTCCGCAGCGGGGGGACCGCTGCGGACTGTAGGATATGACAATAGATTATTTAGGCTGGTAGGGAGCCACGCCACACACCTCGGGGAAGTACACTTGATACCAGATGAGGAAGGACAGTACGGTGTACAGCTTGCGGTGGGTGCGGGCCTTGCCGGAGTAGTGCTGCTCCAGCAGGTCCAGCAGGTACTTCTGGTCGAAGAACTCGGCCACATAGTCCTGGTTGATCAGGTCCTTAGCCCAGTTGTAGTACTTCTCCTCCTTGAGCCAGGCGATGAAGGGGACAGGGAAGCCCACCTTGGGACGCTTGATCCAGTCATCGGGGAGCATGGGCACGGCGGCCTGGCGAAGGGGGAACTTGGTGGTGGACTTGCCACGCATCTTCTGGTTGCTGGGGATGGAGCGGGCCACCTTCCACACCTCCCGGTCCAGATAGGGCACCCGCAGCTCCAGGGAGTTGGCCATGGTCATCCGGTCGGCCTTGCGCAGAATGTCCAGGGGCTGCCACAGGTGCAGGTCCAGATACTGCATCTTGGTCAGGTCGTCGGCGTCCTTCACCTGGGCAAAATAGGGGGCGGTGATGTCCTTCCAGGTGCGGCTGCTGCGGTAGGCGGGGGTGAGAACCTGCTCCACCTCGTCGTTGTCAAAGATGAACGCCTGACCCACAAAGGTGTCCTCCACAGGCTTGGCGGCCTTGGTCAGGAAGCCTTGGCCGTGGAAGGGGGGCAGCTTGGATACCACACCCGCCACTGCCTTGCGGATGGGGAGGGGCAGCTTGCGGTATGCCCGGTAGGGCTTGGTGGTGTGGTAGGTGATGTATCCGCCAAACAGCTCGTCGGAGCCCTCGCCGGACAGCACCACCTTCACATCCTGGGCCGCCAGCTTGGACAAAAAGTACAGGGGCACGGTGGACAGGTTGGCGTTGGGCTCGTCGGCGTAGTACTGGATGGTGGGCAGAATGTCGAAGAACTCCTCGGCGGTGATGGTCTTGGAGATGTTCTTCAATCCCAGCTCCTCACACAGGGCCTTGGCCTCGCTGGTCTCGTCAAAGCCCTTGTTGGCAAAGCCCACGGAGTAGGTCTTGTCCGGGTGGGACAGGGCGGTGATGACGCTGGAGTCAATGCCACCGGAGAGGAAGGCGCCCACTTCCACGTCACTGATCTGGTGGGCCTCCACCGACTCGGTGACCACCTCTCGAATCTCCTGGGCATGCTCTTCCAGGCTCTTGGAGTCGGGCTCAAAGGAGAAGGTGTAGTAGGCGCTCATGTCCAGCTTGCCGTCCCGATAGGTGAAGTGATGGCCGGGAAGCAGACGGAACACGCCCTTAAAGAAGGACTCGTCCAGAGCGGAATACTGGAAGGTGAGGTAGAACTTCAATGCCTCCCGGTTCAGCTCCTTTTTGAAGTCGGGGTGGGGGAGAAAGCTCTTGAGCTCCGAGCCGAAGAAGAAGGTGTCCCCCATGGGGGCGTAGTAGAAGGGCTTGATGCCGAAGGGGTCACGAGCGCCGTACAGGGCCTTGGTCTGGGTGTCCCATATGACAAAGGCGAACATGCCACGCAGCTTCCCGGTGACCGCAGCGCCCCACTCCATGTAGCCGTGGAGCACCACCTCGGTGTCGGAGGTGGTCTGGAAGGTGTGGCCCAGCTCCTGGAGCTGGGTGCGCAGGGTCTGGAAGTTATAAACTTCTCCGTTATAGGCCAAAATATAACGCCCGTCGGGGCTGGTCATGGGCTGGTGGCCGTGAGCCAGGTCAATGATGGACAGGCGGCGGTGGGCGATGGCGCAGTGGTCATCGGTATAGTAGCCCTCCTCGTCGGGGCCACGGTGAATAATGGAATCGCCCATGGCGTGAAGGGCAGTGACATCAGGGGTAGAGCGGGAGAGAAATCCGGTAAAACCGCACATAGAGTCATCCTCCAGAAGTGTTTTGAAAATTCAGACTAAAGCATACATCTTATATAGAAAAAAGTCAACCGTTCCCCGCAAGAATGCGGTTGAAATCCCAGAGGGAGGCATGGTAGAATACAACGAATAGACAAAATGGAAAGCAGGAGATCACCATGAGTTGGTCAAAAGTGAGATGGCAAGAAAAACTGTGCGGGATACTGGCCTTGGCGTGTCTGGCGGGGACAGTGGCGGCGGCGCTCCAACTCCAACAGGGGAGCGTGGCAGATCGCGTGTGGGTGGCAGTGTGCCTGGTGCTCACGGCAGCCCTGGGCGGATTGCTACTGAAAAAAGAGAATGTTCCAATCAACCAGATTTTGGTATTGCTTCTCCCTCTGGCGGCGGCTATGTTGGTGCGGTGCCTGCTGTTGGACCATGAGAGCGATGATTACCTCACCTTCCTCAGTCAGTGGTACGACGTGATCCGGGAGGGCGGCGGCTTGGGAGCTATTTCTCAGCCCGTAGGCAATTACAATGTGCCGTACCTCTACTTTATTGCCTTGATTTCCTATCTGGATATCCCAGACCTGTACCTGTACAAGCTGTTCTCCATCTTCCTGGATGTGATTCTGGCCTGGGGTGGCCTGCGCCTGGTGCGGGTACTGACCAAAGAGAAGGGAACTACCATACTGCCCCAGATCGCCTTTGGTGTGCTGCTCTTGGTACCCACGGTGGTGCTCAACGGCAGCTACTGGGCCCAGTGTGACGCCATCTACGGGGCCCTGGTGGTCCATGCGGTGGCCTGCGTGCTGGAGGGCAAGAACAAGTGGTCCCTGGTATGGCTGGCGGTGGCCTTCTCCTTCAAACTCCAGACGGTGTTTATCATGCCTCTGTGGGGGGTGCTGTGGCTGGCGGGCCGGGTGAAATTCCGGGAGCTGTTTGTGTTCCCTGGGGTGTATGTCCTCACGGCAGTTCCAGCCCTGCTGCTGGGCAAGCCCTGGAAGGACATTTTGTCCGTCTACTTGGGGCAGATGGGGGAGTATGATCGGCTGACGCTGAATGCCCCCTCGATCTATCAGTTCTTGCCTGCCCATGCCACCTATGATCCCGCATTTCTGTCCCAGATGGGTATCATTGCCGCTATGATTTTGGCCTTTGCCATGCTGTTTATTGGAGCGTGGAAGGGGAAAAAGCTGGACAACCAGATGGCCATGGCGGTGGCTATGGTTCTGGTTGTGGGCATTCCGTTTTTGCTGCCCCACATGCACGAGCGGTATTTCTATCTGGCCGATGTGTTGGCTGTGTGCTGGGCGGTGAGTAACTGGCGGCGCATTCCGGCAGCAGTGCTGGTGTGCGGCTCCTCTCTGGCCAGCTACAGCGTCTATTTGCGCCTGAAGTACAACTACATTCTATACATTTCGGGGGATTACCTGGTGATGTTCTGGGAGGCGGCTGCTATGGCTGCGGCTTTGATCTTCTGTATCGTCCACCTGGTCATCCTGTGCGTGAAAAAAGGAGAAACCACATGAAATTTGTCTCATGGAACGTCAACGGCCTGCGGGCCTGTCTGAAAAAAGGGTTTGAGGAATCGGTACTGGGGCTGGATGCGGACTTCATCTGTCTCCAGGAGACCAAGATGGAGCAGGGCCAAGCCCATGTGAACCTGCCCGGCTACGAGGAGTTCTGGAACTCGGCAGAGAAGAAGGGGTATTCCGGTACCGCCATTTTCACCCGCCACAAGCCGCTCTCGGTGCGCTATGGCATGGGGCTGGAGCCCCACGACCATGAGGGGCGGCTCATCACCCTGGAGTACCCGGAGTTCTACCTGGTCAACTGCTATACCCCCAACGCCCAGAATGAGCTGGCCCGTATCGACTACCGGATGGAGTGGGAGCGGGACCTGCGGGCTTATCTCATGGAGCTGGACAAGACCAGGCCGGTGATCTACTGCGGAGATCTGAATGTGGCCCACAGGGAGATCGACCTGAAAAATCCCGGCCCCAACCGGGGCAAGGCGGGGTTCTCTGACCAGGAGCGGGAGCAGTTTGGCCTGTTGCTGGACAGCGGATTTGTGGATACCTTCCGGTATTTGTACCCGGACCTCACCGGGGCCTACTCCTGGTGGAGCTATCGCTTCAATGCCCGGGCCAACAATGCGGGATGGCGCATCGACTACTTTGTGGTGTCCCAGCGGTTGGCGGAGAAGGTACAGGGGGCATTCATCCACCCCGATATTTACGGCAGCGACCACTGTCCGGTGTCGCTGGATCTGGAAATTTAAAAATTTACCAATTCTGAAGAAACTGGCATAGAGAAATCCTTTGCGCTGGGCACACTATGGTTGGACCAAAGTAAAGGAGGACATGTGCGATGAAGATGAGTATGATGATTCCCGTGGCAGGATTGAGCATGTTGGCGGGCGGTGTGATGGGCATGGCCTTGAGCCCCAAGAAGAAGACCAAGATGCAGAAGACGGTGAGCAAGGCGGCCAAGGTGGCCGGCGACGCCATGGAGAACCTGTCCGGAGCATTGAAGATGTAAGAAAAAGCGGCAGCGCAGGAGAGGGGGGAGGTCCCTTCTCCTGCGCTGTACACATATGACACGTTTAGGATGTGATGTAACATGCCGATGAGAGGGATTGAGCAGCCGGAGTTTATCCAAATTGATGAGACGCTCCGTCTACATAGGTATACCGATGATTGCGCCTTTGCGCTGAAGTGGTATCAAGATGAACATACGTTGTGGCTGGTGGACGGGAAGACGACTCCATATACCATGGAAAAAGTATATCAGATGTACCACTATTTGCAGGCACGTGGCGAGGTGTACTTTATTGAATACAATCCCTGTGGCAATGGGTTTGTACCAATTGGAGATGTTTCCTTTTGGAGGGAGGACATGCCCATTGTGATTGGAGAGCCCGGTTTACGAGGGCATGGGATTGGAAAGAAGGTGATCTTGGCCCTGGTAGAGCGGGCAAAGCGCCTGGGATTTTCGTCCCTGGAGGTAGCGGAAATCTATGAGTATAATGTGGGCTCTCGGAAGATGTTTGAAACATGCGGCTTTATGCCCATCGAGAAAACTCCAAATGGATGGCGGTATCGACGCTTATTGTGATTTGTACGAACCATATTACAGGGGGAGATATGAAAGTATCGATTACCGATCCAGAGGAAAAGCGAGAAGAGCGGAAGTATTCACCTCTGTCCGGCTCACTTGGTGCAGCCCAAGGACAGTATGCGTCAGTAAGATTAATGATTGTCGCTGAGAGGGAAGATATTCCTCAGTGTGGCCAGATGGCAAGAAACGCCCCCGGAATGTCTACACCCCGACGGAAGAGGAGTGCGAGGAGAAGCTGGAAGAGCCAATCCGGGAGATGAATGCAGAGATTGAAGCTCTCAGTGATGAGGTCAGGGCGGAGTTTAGGAAGGCAGGGGTGGTGAGAGAAAACCGGGAAGACTGTGCTACGTCAAAGCACAGTTTTCCCGGTTTACAGAGTGTAGATCTGCTCTACTATTTCCTTCAGAAAATCTTTCGCTCGGGGGACAGCATACCGTTTTCCATGCGCAAAACTTGATCATATCGAGATAAGCTTTGTGGATCGGTTTTGTGAGTTACGGCAATGCAGGTGATTCCCTGTAGGTTCAGAATGCTATCCTCAATTTTTGCCGCGTTCTCGGCATCCAGGGCGGATGTGGCTTCGTCCACAAGAAGCAGAGACTTTTTGTGCAGCAGAGCCCGAGCTATGGCAATACGCTGCCGTTCGCCACCAGAGAAGCGTGCACCATTTTCTGAGACGTTTGTCTCTAGCCCCTCCGGCAAGTCGGCCACTACTTCATCCAACCCGGCCGCATAGACGGCCTCCTGCACTTGGGCGTCGGTGTAATCGCCGTGCAGGGTGATATTGTTGCGGATGGTGTCATCAAACAAAAACACATTTTGATGAATGACTGCACAGTCGCACTGCATATCCGCTTGGCCGTCCACTAGGATGTTGCCGTCGAAGTCGTTATAGTATCCGGCGAGCAGCTTTAACAAGGTGCTTTTTCCGCTGCCGCTTTTCCCAATGATGGCATACTTTTTACCCTGTTCAAACTGGGCGCTAGCATGGGCCAGCACAGGGGTATCTGAATAAGAAAAGGTCACATTGTCCAAAACGAGACTCCGTTTGACCTCAGACATGGGGGCAGAGGCATCAGAGATGTTTAACAGGGTCAGCATCTGGTTCACAATGGGCTGGGTAGACTTCAGCTGTGTAATCTGTCCCGAAATTTCAAAGGCGGGGGACACCACCATGCTAGTCAAATTTACCACAGCTAAGATATTGCCCAGAGAAATCAGACCGCGCACCGCGAAAATGCCTGCTAGCAACATAATGAATAGTTGCACTATTACCGAGGAAAAATTGGCAACGCTATACACCATGGCGTTGGTTGCGGTCATCTTCAACTTGCTGCTTTCCATGGCGTCGGCCTGATCTTGGCAGATTGCTTCGTTTTGTAGCTCAGCATGGTACGTTTTTAGCACCTCGTAGCCGGTCAGTGCATCCTTTACTTTGCCGGTATAATCGGTGGTTTTCTTTACAACCGTCTCTTGACAGTGAGCCATTTTTTTGCCGAACAGCTGGGGCAGCAGCGTTGGAATGCACATGGACACGATGGAGATTATGGCTACCATGGGATTGATAGTGAACAGCAACACCACCGCCATCACAATGCTAAAGGCCGACTCGAAAATCTTGATACTATTTTTCAGATAGTTTTCCTCAAAAGTTCCCACGGACTGGGTCAGCAGAGTCAGGTTTACAGCGCTATTACAGTTTTGATAGGTATCCATAGGTTGGTGTAGCATGCCATGGAACAAAGAGTTTTTCAGCTTCAGCATGATCTTTTTTATCCAAAGGCCCTGGAGATACATAGATGAAAATACTACAATCCCCACAAACACGGCAAACACAACACAAAGGATTGCAATGCTGGCGATCGGACTGGTGTCGCCGGTAAAAATAATCTCGTTAATTGTGTCAATGATCCAGCTGATCATCAGGGCCACCATTGCTTGCGCCGCCGTGTGCAGGACAGTCATCACTACCATGACGGTGGTAAGCAGCTTGTTTTTCTGAAAAATATAGCCTCTCATGGTCATTTCTCCTCGTTGTCAGGATGGTTCTCGTCCATGTTGGATATGTCGTGAGAATGGCCGGTCTCATCAACCCAATTTATATGATACTGCACAGACTTTTTCCCCTCAAAACAGAGGCTGAGAGATATGGAGATTTTCTCCTCCCTCTTCGGGGCAGAATTGTTGAAAACATCCGGTTTCGGCATAATAGAGAGCCTCCTCTTCGGCAGTTGAAGTTCATTGTAGAAACGGCGAATGCGAGGGTGGGCCCTGTTTGAGCCACACCCCCACATTCGTTACAGGGTGTAGGTTGCAGTTCTGTTGCTACTTTCGACTTGAAATTATGTGGATGATAGAAATACATTCACAATAAGCAGGGCTATTAGAACTTGACGATAATATGAATCTCGATCTTTACGCAAGGTCTCATCACTATGACCTCCCTTCGCAACCTCGAGACATATTTTACCTCGTAGCCCAAAAAAGACCATAACGAACCATGTATATGATAAACATACACGATTCGTTATGAACATATAACATCATTTGTTAAGTCGTGCCCTTTTACAAGTCGAGGCCAAGACGATCGAAGGCAAAGCGTTGAATCGACTGAAGGTATATGGTTTGTTTTGTTAATGCTGTATAGGCTGCCAACGTCTTCAAAATATCAGCGCACTCCTTTTTGCGGTCCGTAAGGCAGTAAATTTCTGCTCGAGTCAATTCGATCATAACCAAGAAACTATGTTCATTGTTTCTCAAACTTAGAGCTTCTGCCTCATCGATGTATTGTAGCGCATCTTGGTACATCTTCATTTTTGCCAAAATGGCGCCCAGATTTCTTACTACATTGATTTTGGCCCGTTCGTAACTAACCACATCACTTTCATGTCTTTTGAGTGAAGCATATAGGCGTTCACCCAGGCGCAAAGCCTCCATGTTGCGGTCCATGCCTGCATAAATGGCGACTATGATATGGAGCAGATCCACCTCTAAGATAGTCAGCACAGAGCTGGGGAAGTTTTCGTAGTCGAAGTTGGGGCGGGTTAGGGACAGCGCCTTTTGGGCTAGCTCCAAGGTTTCTTCGAAAGGATAGTTCTCTGGGTCCGTGTCGTGGCATTGTAGCCGTAACGTGGCCTCTACCAACCAGCAAAGTTGTCGACTCCGAGTATCGTCAGGGCAGTCTTGTTGTAGAAGTTTTAGTTCATCCCAAGCCCGATCCACATTCTCCTCGTCCGCCAGATTGATAACTGTCTGGGCTCTTTCCTCAAAATCCTGCTGCTTCTCACTGCGGTAGTACACGTTGCAAATTTGGTACAGCCCAGTTCCCAGTTTTTCTAGTAATGCTTCTAATACAGGTTGAGAAGGAATTTGGTTCCCATTCTCAATGCGCGAGATAGATACTGTGGAACAGATTCCCTCAGCTAGATCCTCCTGGGAAAGTCTCTTTTGCTTGCGTAGTTCTCTCAGGGTATCTCCCAATGAATTTTTATGCATGGATGTGACCTCTCGTTTCCGGGTAGCTGTACCCAATATTCCAAGTATAGTATAGCATATTGCCTATGAAAAAAGCAAAGCGGGAAAATGGTGGTGTTTGAGCACATTTTGAAATTTGTAATATTCCTGTTAATGACTCTGGGAGGGTAGATCCTTCACCACCGGTGGGAGGGTCGGAACTGGAATACGACAGGGCTTTATGAGGCGGTTCGTAGCCGCCTCTCAAAATCCTGCGCCACAGAAAACAAAAGAAGGGCACTCCTTATAAAAAGAAGCCCCCTTCCTGTGGTCAAAAAATAAAACCTGTCTGTGGTATTTATGTGGTCAACCTGAAAAACCAAAAAATTAGTCCAAAATTCAGGAACAATTCAAAAGAAAAATCCGCTGTTTCCGAGAGAAAACAGCGGATTTTTGGTCCGAGTGACAGGATTTGAACCTATGGCCCACAGAGTTGACACTCTGAGGGCCATAAGGCGGCGGATTTTAATGCAAGAGGCCGCAGGTTCGACAAAATCACACAAAACAAAAAACACCGCCGACATCTCGTCAGCGGTGTTTTTTGGTCCGAGTGACAGGATTTGAACCTGCGGCCTCTTGGACCCGAACCAAGCGCGATACCAAGCTTCGCCACACCCGGATAATTTTTTAGGGCACATAACAGGGAAGAGGGGAAAGAAAAATCGCCGCAAGCGCCTCGACACTTGCGGCGATATGGAGGCGCCACCCAGATTTGAACTGGGGCATCAGGATTTTGCAGACCCTTGCCTTACCACTTGGCTATGGCGCCAGAGACACTTTTATAATATGCACCCTCCACTTAAAATAGAAGTGGAAGATCCGCTTCTATTTTAAGTGGAGCGAGTGACGAGGCTCGAACTCGCTACCTCCACCTTGGCAAGGTGGCGCTCTACCAGATGAGCTACACTCGCAAATGGTGCCTCCGGCCGGAATCGAACCAGCGACACGTGGATTTTCAGTCCACTGCTCTACCAACTGAGCTACAGAGGCATAAAAGTGGCGACGCGGAAGGGACTTGAACCCTCGACCTCCGGCGTGACAGGCCGGCGTTCTAACCAACTGAACTACCGCGCCACATGTGTTGACGTTCCAACTAGAATGTCTTGGTGGGAACAACAGGGCTCGAACCTGTGACCCCTTGCTTGTAAGGCAAGTGCTCTCCCAGCTGAGCTATGCTCCCCAGTGCTTGCGCCTTGCTCGGCGCTGTCGCTCGTCAGACGACGTTGGTTATTATAGCAAGCACTGGGGGAAATGTCAACACCTTTTTTCAAGTTTTTTTGAAAATTATGAAGTTGCCTCCAAAAGTAACTGTTTTAGCTCATCCTCAGAGAAATGATAAACTTTATCGCAGAATTGGCAGGTGAGTTCGGCGCTGCCCTGGTCCTGCATCAGAGATTCCAATTCATTTTTTCCCATGCTGATGAGAGCCCGAGACACCCGTTCCCGGGAGCACTGGCAGCGGTATTCCACCGGGGTAGTCTCCAGCACTTCCAGCTCAAACTCACCCAGCACCTCGTGGAGCAGATCCAGAGGGCTGATGCCTTGGTCCAGCTTGGCGCTGACGGCGCCTACCTTGGCAATGCCACGCTCCACAGCGGAGATGACTTCGTCGGTGGCACCGGGGAGCAGCTGGATGAGATAGCCCCCAGCGGCCTGCACCGTCTGGTCAGGAGCCACCAGGACCCCCAGAGCGCAGGCCGTGGGAATCTGCTCACTCTCCACATAGTAGGCGGCGATGTCCTCTGCAATCTCACCACCCACCAGTTGGACAGAGCCTACGTAGGGCTCCCGCATACCGATATCTTTGATAACGGTGAGTTCTCCGTCGCAGCCCACGGCAGCTCCCACGTCCAGCTTGGCGTGGGCCTTGCGAGGCACATCCACCGCAGGATTGGTGACATAGCCCCGGACGTTGCCGGTGCTGTCCGATACGGCGGTGAGGCTGCCCAGAGGGCCGCCGCCGCGGATGCGGAGGGTCACAGAGCCGTCCTCATTTTTCAACATATTGCCCATCATGGACGCGCCCATGAGCAGACGGCCCAGGGCGGCAGTGGCCACCGGCCAGGTGTCATGAATGGCACGGGCCCGCTCCACCAAATCCGTGGCGGACAGGGCAGTGGCTTTGATGGGGGCGTCTTTGGCAATGACACGTACAAGTTGATCCATAAATTTTTATTGTTCCTTTCGTGCTGCAAAGAAAATGCGCCGATCCTCCTCTTTGGGAGGGCACATTTTTAGATTGCTGTATTGCTTGATGGAGGAGAAGCCAGCTTGGGTGAGAAAGTCGGTGAGTTCCTGAGGGGTATAGGCGTACTCCTCATGGTATTCGCTCTCCCGATTCCACGCCCCGTCCGGCCGCAGGGTGAACAGGTCGATGCCGTAGCCGCAGATGCGCCGCCGGGGTTCGTAGTCCGCCCGCCATACACACATCAGGCTTTCGTCCTCGTCCAGATAGGTCTGTCCGTCCGCCTCCTCCAGGGCCAACGGAGTTTTTGCGTCAAAGAGAAAGAGCCCGCCGGGATTGAGGTTGCGATACACCTGGGCGAAGGCCCGGCGCAGCCTCTGGGGGCGGGTGACATAGTTGACGCTGTCCAGGCAGCAGATGACGGCATCCACTGGTTCCAGCAAGGTGAATTTGGCCATATCCTGGCACAGAAAAAGCACCTCCTGGTCTTGACACTTCTGTGCCGCGACGCACAGCATGTCCGCTGAGATGTCTACAGCAGTCATCTGGTAGCCTCGGGATGCCAAGATGGAGGTGAGAGAGCCGGTGCCGCAGGCCAACTCCGCCACCGAGCGAACGGGATGCTTCAGACGGCGGAAATGCCGCTCCACATAGTCCGCCCAGTGGGAATAGCCCACGTCTCCGGTGAGACGGTCATAGTATTCCGCCAGAGAGGTATATTGCTCCATACAATCACTTTAGACGGGGAAGGACCGTTTTATACCCATCTGCGCCGTACTGGAGTGCGCGGTTGACCCGGCTGATGGTAGCGCTGGATGCGCCAGTGCGCTCCAAAATATCATTGTAAATCATACCGCTGTCCAACAGCACAGCCACTTCCAAACGTTGTGCCATGGCCCGCAGCTCCGCCACGGTGCACAGGTCCTGGAAGAAAGCCCGACATTCCTCTGGAGAGGAGAGAGACAAAATGGCTTGGTACAGCATCTCTGCATTCTCAGAGTTGTTTTTCTGCATAGTGCAGCCTCCATTTCTGTATAGTAGGTGCTGGTGTAATTGCGTATCTATCATACCATTGCGCTTCAAGAAAGTAAAGAGGTAAAAGAATGAAGCCGGATAAAATCTATCAGAGTGGTGGAAAAGGCTTGCGTCCTGGGGAATATAATATTATAATAGTCACATAATGCGTTGCGGATAAGGCAAATCCATTTACATGGTTGCGAATCCCGCACTGCGGAGGTAATTATGGTTAAAGCAATCGTAGGTGCCAACTGGGGCGACGAAGGAAAGGGCAAGATCACCGACATGCTGGCGGAGACCTCGGATGTGGTCATCCGGTTCCAGGGCGGTGCCAACGCTGGTCATACCATTATCAATGACTACGGTCGGTTTGCGCTTCACATTCTGCCCTCCGGCATTTTTTATCCCCACGTCACCAACATCATTGGCAACGGCGTTGCTCTGGATGTGGTGAAGCTGGTGGAGGAGCTCAAGTCCATCACCGATCAGGGCGTGCCTGCTCCCAAGCTGATCATCTCGGAGCGGGCCCAGCTGCTCATGCCCTACCACGTGCTCCAGGACAGCTACGAGGAGGAGCGTCTGGGCGGAAAGGCCTTTGGCTCCACCAAGAGCGGCATTGCTCCCTTCTATTCCGACAAATATGCCAAGATTGGCATCCAGGTGTGCGACCTCTTTGACGAGGAGCGGCTGCGCGACCGCCTGACTCGGGCCGTAGAGCTGAAGAATGTGATGTTCCAGCACCTGTACCACAAGCCTGCTTTGGACGTGGAGGCGCTGTTCCAGCAGCTGCTGGAGTGCCGGGAGATGATCCGTCCCTATGTTGGGGATGCGGTGACCTTTGTCCACGAGGCCCTGGCCCAGGGCAAGACCATCCTGCTGGAGGGCCAGTTGGGCTCCATGAAGGACCCCGATCTGGGCATCTTCCCCATGACCACCTCTTCTCACACCCTGGCTGGCTTTGGCTGCGTGGGCGCTGCTGTGCCTCCCACCGCCATCAAGGATGTCATCTGCGTCACCAAGTCCTATTCTTCCTCCGTGGGTTCCAATACCGAGCCCTTTGTCAGTGAAGTCACCGGGGAAGAGGGCGATGAGCTGCGCCGCCGTGGCGGTGATAAGGGTGAGTTCGGCGCCACCACCGGCCGTCCCCGCCGTGTGGGCTGGTTCGACGCTGTAGCCACCAAGTACGGCTGTATGGTTCAGGGTGCCACCCAGGTGGCTCTGACCTGTCTGGACGTGCTGGGCTATCTGGATGAGATCAAGGTGTGCGTGGGCTACGAGATCGACGGCCAGGTCACCGACCGGTTCCCCACCACGCCCAGCCTGATGCGGGCCAAGCCTGTGTTTGAGACTCTGCCCGGTTGGAAGAGCGATGTGCGTGGTATCACCGACTTTGAGGCCCTGCCGGAGCAGGCCAAGAACTACGTGAAGTTCCTGGAATCCCACATCGGTGTGCCCATCACCATTGTCTCCACTGGCCCCAAGCGCCACGAGATCGCCCTGCGTCAGCCCTAATAAAACCCCAGAGCCCCCTTGCCGCAACCTTGAGTGGCAAGGGGGCTTTTGCACCCTTTTTCCCGGTGGTCATACAATGGGAATGGAAGAAGGGAGAATCTCTCTGTTCTTGTTCCCATCAACCATCGGGAGGTATTGATCTATGGCTGAATTGATTGAGCCCGGCCCCATCTGCGATACCGCTGGTATTCGAGAGGCCGTGTGCATTCACACCAGAAAAATTTACGACAGCTGTCGCGATAAGGACTGCGTGGAAGATCTGCGCCTTTACCCCACAGCCAGTTCCCAGGCTGTCATTGATCGGGCCATCAGCCTGAAGGCTGGAAAGGCCGAGCTGCTGTACGCCTACATTGACGTGGAGCCCATGGGGTTCCACCGGGGATTCTACACCGTGGACGTCCGCTACTTCTATCGCGTCACGGCAGACGCCTTTGTGGGGGCATCCCGCCCGGTGTCTGTGTGCGGACTGGCGGTGTTTGACAAGCGGGCCATCCTCTTTGGCAGCGAGGGCTCGGCCAAAGTGTTCTCCTCCAACGCCTCCATGGGCAGCCTGGACACCCAGGCGCTGGAGAACAGCAACCTGCCTGTGGCGGTAGTGGAGACGGTTGCGATCAACTGGGCAGGTAAAAAATGGCGAAAATTTTCCTGCAAGGAAACAAATTCAAAAAAAGTTTGGAAAATCTATTGATATTTGGGTTTGATAAAGTTATGATACATATAGAGCCCTTCTGAGTGTGGGAATCCATATATAGGGAAGGGAAATACTTGGCGTTCCGGGATAGGCGGGGGAGACCCTGGCTAGTTCGGGATGCGGACTGTAAATTTAGGAGGTTATCAATTATGAGATTTATTTCCTGCGCTGACTACACGGCTATGAGCCGTCAGGCCGCGAATCTCATCTCTGCGCAAGTCATCGTCAAGCCCAATTGCGTGCTGGGTCTGGCCACCGGTTCCACCCCCATCGGCACCTATAAGCAGCTGATCGAGTGGTACAACAAGGGCGACCTGTCCTTTGCCAACGTCCGTTCCGTGAACCTGGACGAGTACAAGGGCCTGTCTGGCGATCACGACCAGAGCTACCGCTACTTCATGCAGAACAACCTCTTCAACCACGTGGATATTGATGTGGCCAACACCAGCGTCCCCAACGGCAAGGCTGAGGATGCTGACGCTGAGTGCGCTGCCTACGACGCCCACATCCGTGAGCTGGGCGGCATTGACCTGCAGCTGCTGGGCATGGGCCACAACGGTCACATCGGATTCAACGAGCCCGCCGACGAGTTTGTGGGCCCCACTCACGTGGTGGAGCTGGCTCAGAGCACCATCGACGCCAACAAGCGCTTCTTCGCCTCCGAGGCTGACGTGCCCCGTCAGGCTCTGACCATGGGCATGGCCGCCATTCTCCAGGCTCGCTCCGTGGTGGTGGTTGTCAGCGGCGAGGACAAGGCTGAGATCGTCCACAAGGCTTTCTTTGGCCCCATCACTCCCCGCGTGCCCGCCTCTCTGCTGCAGCTGCACCCCAACGTGACTGTGGTGGGCGACGAGGCCGCCTTCTCCGTGCTGCGTAAGGAGGGGTGCCTGTGAGACTCACGGGCGGACAGGTCTTTGATCCCCAGGCCGGCTTTGTTGTCAAAGACGTGTGCCTGGAGGGCGGAAAGATCGTAGAGAACTGTCAGGACAACGGCGTGGACGTGTCCGGGTGCTATGTCATCCCCGGCCTCACCGATGTCCATTTCCACGGCTGCGTGGGGGCCGATGTCTCCGACGCAGACGCTCAGGGTCTGGCGGATATGGCAGCTTACGAGCTGTCCCGTGGCGTGACCCAGATTTGCCCCGCTGGTATGACTCTGGCTGCCGAGCAGCTGGAGAAGGTGTGCACCACCGCTGCCCAGCACCGTGCCGCCAACGTGCCCGGCGCTGAGCTGGTGGGTATTCACCTGGAGGGCCCCTTCCTGGCCGCTGCCAAGAAGGGCGCTCAGAACGGCGCTTGGCTGCGTGATCCCGACGTGGCTCTGCTGCGCCACCTGAAGGAGTGTTCCCAGGGCCTGGTGAAGCTGGTTTCTCTGGCTCCCGAGCTGGAGGGTGCCATGGACTTCATCCGTGAGGTGAAGGACGAGGTGTCCGTGAGCCTGGCTCACACCACCGCCAACTATGACACTGCTATGGCCGCGTTTGAGGCCGGTGCCAACCATGTCACCCACCTCTACAACGCCATGCCTCCCTTTGCCCACCGTGACCCCGGCGTCATCGGCGCTGCCGCCGACAGCAAGGACGCCTATGTGGAGATCATCTGTGACGGCGTGCACGTGCACCCCGCTGTCATCCGGGCCACCTTCCGGATGATGGGCCGTGAGCGGATGGTGCTGGTCAGCGACACCATGCGTGCCGCTGGTATGCCCGATGGTGAGTACACCCTGGGCGGTCAGGCTGTGTTCGTCAAAGGCAACCGGGCTGAGTTGGCCGACGGCACTCTGGCCGGTTCTGTCACCGACCTGATGAACTGCATGAAGACGGCCGTCTCCTTCGGCATCCCCCTGGAGGATGCTGTGATGGCCGCCGCCGTCAACTCCGCCAAGTCCATCGGCATCTACGACCGTGTGGGTAGCTTGGACGTGGGCAAGGACGCCAACGTGGTGGTCCTGGACAAGGACCTGAACCTGAAGGCCGTCCTGTTCCGGGGCGAGCTGGTCCACGGGGCCCTGTAATCAGACCCAATACGTATCAGAAGAGCTGGTGCAGAGATACCTCTGCGCCAGCTCTTTGTCATACCCGGCACTTCCCCTCATACAGTGGTGTGGGGGTGATGGTTTTGAATATTCACTTTGTTATCGTAGACCAAAACCAGGAAAATGGCTTGCAAGAACTTTGGAGAAAAATTGTAATGGAAAAGCTGTGTAGTTGTTGGAGATAGGAAATGAAAATTGCAGCCTATTGCCGGGTGTCCACTGCCAAAGAGGAGCAGCTGGACAGTCTGGCCAATCAGAAGGAGTTTTTTGAAGCCTACGCCCGGACCAACGGATACGAGCTGGTGCGGGTCTATGCCGATGAGGGAATTTCCGGCACCCAGATGCGGAAACGAGAGCAATTTCAGGCGTTACTTCGAGACGCCGCCCGACATCACTTCGACTTGGTGGTGGTGAAAGACATCTCCCGCTTTGCCCGCAATACGGTGGATTTCCTCCAGAGTGTGCGGGCGCTGAAGGAACTGGGGGTGAACACCCGCTTTCTCACCGCCAATATGGACAGCTTGGGGGAATCGGAGTTTGTACTCACCCTATTTGGAGCTCTGGCTCAGGAGGAGAGCGCCAACCTCAGCCGCCGCGTGAAGTTTGGTAAACGCCTCAACGCCCAGAAGGGGCGGGTGCCCCGGCTGCTCTACGGCTACCACCGGGTGGACAATTTCCAACTCACTATCTGCCCGGAAGAGGCCCAGGTGGTGAGGAAGATCTTCGCACTGTATGTGGACCAGGGGCTGGGCTGCCGTACCATTGCCCAGCAGCTCAACGGGCTGGGGTATGTGACCAAACAGGGCTGTCCGTGGACCCCATCCGCTGTCCACCGCATCCTCACAAACCCTACCTACTGCGGCCACCTCGTCAACCACAAGTACGAGGTGGAAAACTACCTCACAGGAAAGCGAAAAAAGCTGCCCCCTCAGGAGCAATTTCACCACCCACGGCCCCAATGGGCCATTGTCACCCCGGAGCAGTTTGCCCAGGCCCAGCAGCAGCGGCAACAGCGGGCCCAGGTCCGTGAGCCAGATAAGCCCCCAGGCCGATATAGCGCCCGGCACCTCTTTAGCGGTCTCATTGTCTGCGCGGAGTGCGGGAGAAGTTTTTGCCGCAAGACCTATACCTATGCCAACACCCGGGTGTACTGGAAGTGTTGGGGCAATGATCAGGGGCTGTGTGCCAACCGCACCAAAATCGAGGAGGAGCAGCTGGTGGCTGCCATCCGGGACCATGTCAGTGAATGTATCACCAACCTGGAGGGATGGAAGCAGCGTGTGGTGAATGAGGTGCTGGACCATATCTCAGAGGCACCCCGGGAGGAGAGTGAACTGGAACGCCTGACCCAGCGAAAGAAGCGGTATGAACGGCTCTATGCCAACGGAATTATCCCCCTGGAACAGCTGCAACAGGAACTGGTAGAAATACAGACAAGGGAAGATGCTTTACAGGTAAAAAGGGCAGGAGAGCACAGAAATGAAGCGGAGATTCTGGCGCAGCTGGAAGGGTACATGAGGTGGGAGGGGCTAGAGCGGGCGGACGTGGCCAAACTGGTGGAGAAGATCACCGCCGACGAGCGGGGGGAGGTGCAGATTTTTTTTGAGGGCGGATGGTATGACTTCTCCAGTTGATCCCGACCGTGGAGGCGGTTGATCCCATCATCCTGGGAATGAAGCTGGTGGATGGCTGTGAGAACAACGGCTGCTGCTGTTGCTGCGACCCCAACGACATCCCCACCTGCATCACTTCCTGCTTCCCCGGTGAGCTGTCCATGAGCAGCGAGGGTAAGCGGGTGTATGTGACCTTGGGTCAGTTCTCCATGATTCGGCTGGAGCGGGACAGTCAGCTGCTCATTCCCGCCTACGACTACTGCATTCCCAACAAGGAGTGTACCGGCGGAAACGAGGAGGACCCCTGCGCTCTGTTCCGCAAGGTCCAGTTCCCCACCGAGGAGTTCTTCCCGCCCAACACGGTCTCCCCGCCGGAAGGCTACCAGGAGGCCAAAAACTGCAATCCCTGCTGCTGAAACCCGGTCTGGGAGGGGCGTTGCCTGACAACGCCCCTCCCAATTTCGTGGAGAACCACACTTTTTTTTTAACGGGAATTCTGCTATAATACACGAGTATCTTTCTAACCAGATACCAACCTAGAGACACAAGCCGGAGGGTTTGCATATGAATGAGATACATAAGCTGTACCAGCAGCTTAAAGAGCGGCTGCCTCAGCTGGAACTGCGTCAGGATGAGCCGATGAGCCGCCACACCACCTTTCGGGTGGGCGGTCCGGCGGCGTTGATGGCGCTGCCCCGACAGACGGAGGAGCTGGTGGAGGCGGTGAAGTTGGCCCGGGCCTGGGAGATTCCAACGGTGATGGTGGGCAACGGCTCCAATCTGCTGGTGGACGATCACGGCGTGAACGCTTTCGTGATCAAAACCGTGCCCCAGTATGCACAGTGCCACATTGAGGGGGAGAATGTAACGGCAGAGGCCGGAATTCTCCTCTCCCAGCTGGCCAACCAGGCGGCCCAGGCCCAGCTCACGGGGCTGGAATTTGCCCATGGCATTCCTGGCAGCTTGGGCGGTGGCGTGACCATGAACGCTGGCGCCTATGGCGGGGAATTGAAGCAGGTTGTGACCCAGGTGGGAGTGTTGACTTCCAGCGGAGAGGTGGAGGAGTGGGACGCCCAGCGGTGCCAGTTTGCCTACCGCCACACCGCCTTTAGTGACGGGGAAAACTTGGTGCTGTGGGCCAAGCTCCACCTGGAGCCAGGCAACGGCCAGGAGATTCGGGAGAAAATGAAGGATTTGGCTGGCCGCCGCCGGGAGAAGCAACCCCTGGACTTCCCCAGTGCAGGCTCCACCTTTAAGCGCCCGGAGGGCCATTTTGCCGCCGCCCTCATTGACCAGTGCGGCCTCAAGGGCCTGCGTGTGGGCGGCGCCATGGTTTCGGAGAAGCACGCTGGATTTGTCGTCAACGTAGGAGGGGCCACTTGTGCCGACATTCTGCGTCTGATGGATGAGGTCCGGGAGCGGGTGTTCCGGGACACCGGCGTGGAGCTGGAGCCTGAGGTCAGATACCTCAAGTAAGGAGGCAGAGAGTATGCAGTTATTCATCGTATCGGGTGTATCCGGGGCGGGAAAGTCCACGGTGATCTCCATTTTGGAGGACAGCGGCTATTTTTGTGTGGATAACTTGCCCCCGGAGCTGATTCCCAAGTTTGCAGAGCTGTGCCAGATGGGCAGCGGGGAGCATCAGCGGGCTGCCGTGGTGTGTGACATCCGGGGTGGCAGCCATTTTGACGGCCTGTTCCAGGCTTTGGACACCCTGGACAGCATGAAGGTGCCCTATCAGATTCTGTTTGTGGAGGCGGATGACCAGACCATCATCAAGCGGTACAAGGAGACCCGCCGCAGCCACCCGCTAATGGACAGCCAGGGCACTTTGGCCCGAGCCGTTCAGATGGAGCGCAGGCTCATGAAGCCGGTGCGGGATCGGGCGGACATCGTGCTCCAGACCGACGCCATGTCCACTCGAAAGCTGAGGGACCGAGTGCTGGAACTGGTGTACCCTGGGCGGAAGAAGGTCAGCCAGCTGAATGTGTGCGTCACCTCCTTTGGATTTAAATACGGCCTGCCCATGGAGGCGGATCTGGTCTTTGACGTGCGGTTTTTGCCCAATCCTTTCTATATCGAAAATCTGAAGCACCAGACGGGCTTGGACGACGGTGTGCGGGACTATGTGTTCCAGTTCGCCCAGAGCCAGGAATTCCTGGAGAAGCTAGAGGACATGGTGGGATTTTTGCTGCCCCAGTTTGTCGAGGAGGGAAAGAGCATGGTGGTGGTGGCCATCGGCTGCACGGGCGGCCAACACCGCTCGGTGGCTATGACCCATGCGCTGGCGGAATACGTGCGCAGTTTGGGCTATCAGGTCTCGGAGAACCACCGGGACATGACGAGGGCTTGAGATATGGGAAAGAAACACGGTCCGGCCATTGTGGCCATTGGCGGCGGACACGGACTGTCTGCCGTGTTGCGTGGATTGAAGAACTGCACTGACGACCTCACCGCCATTGTCACGGTGGCAGATGACGGCGGCGGCTCTGGCACCCTGCGGGAGGAGCTGGGTATGCCCCCGCCGGGGGATATCCGCAACTGCATGGAGGCCCTGGCCGACGAGGAGTCGCTCATGCGTACTCTGCTTGCCTACCGCTATCCTGAGGGACGGCTGGCGGGGCAGGCCTTCGGCAATCTGCTTCTGGCGGCGCTGGACGGAATTTCTACCTCCTTCGACCAGGCGGTGGCCCAGATGAGCCAGGTTCTGGCCATTCGAGGCACCATTCTGCCGGTGACCAATGAGAATATCCAGCTGGAGGCCGTATTTGAAAACGGGACCCAGGTGTGCGGAGAGTCCAAGATCTTCAACTTTAAAAAGCAGCAGAACTGCGGAATTCACCATGTGCGCCTGATTCCCGAGCATCCCCCCGCGCTGCCTGCGGCGGTGGAGGCCATTAGCCGGGCGGACATCATTTTGCTGGGGCCCGGCAGCCTGTACACCAGCGTCATCCCCAACTTGCTGGTGGATGGCATCTCCGATGCCATTGAGGAGAGCAAGGCGCTGAAAATCTACGTCTGCAACATCA
This sequence comes from Pseudoflavonifractor sp. An176, assembly GCF_002160435.1. NCBI lineage: Bacteria > Bacillati > Bacillota > Clostridia > Eubacteriales > Oscillospiraceae > Pseudoflavonifractor > Pseudoflavonifractor sp. An176. Next base: position 168,061 of record NZ_NFKO01000002.1, read on the forward strand.
TGACCCAGGACGGGGAGACCGAGGGTATGACCGCCTCCGAGCATCTGGAGGCATTGCTGGAGCACGGCGGGCCCCAGTTGGTGGACCTGTGCCTGTGCAACAATGCGGCTCTGCCCCGGGAGATGCTGTACCGCTACCAGCTGGAGGACGCCGTGCCTCTGGTGGTAGACCGCCGGGAGATGGAGATTCTGGGGGCCGAGGTAGTGTGCCGCCCCCTCACCGACGAAAAGGTGGATTTCGCCCGGCACTCCGGGGACAAGGTGGCCCAGGCGGTGCTGGAGCTGTACCAGCAGCGGGGACACACCAAGACATTTTGACAAAAGGAGCAGATGCATGTGACCTTTTCTGCCCAGGTAAAACAAGAACTATGCAAACAGCCCCTCAGCCGCCGCTGCTGCGCTCAGGCGGAGGCCTACGGAATTTTGCTCTACTGCAATACGTTCCAGCCCCGACAGGTGCGCATCATTACGGAATCCCCTCAGCTCAAGCAGCGGCTGCCCCTGCTGTTTCGCAAGGCATTTAAGGTGGAGTTTGACGTAATTCCCACCGGGGAGGGGAAGGGCAGTTTTCTCATCGAGGACCCGGAGAAGCTGCACATCCTCTTTGACACCTTCGGACTGGAGCGGGACTCTGCGGTGTCGGTGCACATCAACTTTGCCCATCTGGAGGAGGAACACTGCCAGACGGCCTTTTTCCGAGGTGCCTTTTTGGCGGGGGGCTCGGTGACCGATCCAGGCAAGAGCTATCATCTGGAGCTGGCCACTTCCCACGGCGCGGTGGGACGGGAGAGCATCGCCCTGCTCCAGGAGCTGGGCTTTACCCCCAAGGACACCCAGCGCAAGGGCAACCACGTGACCTATTTCAAGCAGAGCGACCACATCGAGGACTTTCTCACCACCGTGGGCGCCCCCGTCTCCGCCATGGAGATCATGACCGCCAAGCTGGAGCGGGACCTGCGGGGCAGCGTCAACCGGAGGGTCAACTGCGATGCCGCCAATCTGGATAAGACGGTGGAGGCGGCCCGGTGGCAGATGGATGCCATCTACCGCCTGGAGGAGCGGGGAATGCTGGAAGACCTGCCGGATAAATTAAAGGAGGCGGTGGACCTGCGCATGGCCCACCCGGAGTTGACCTTGGCACAGTTGGCAGAGCTGTGCACCCCTCCGGTGTCCAAGTCCGCTTTGAACCACCGACTGCGCAAGCTGGCCCAGCTGGCGGAGAGCTGAGAGAGAAAACCTTTTACCCAGGAGGATACATTCATGGCTTTTGTCCATCTACATGTACATACGGAATACTCCCTGTTGGACGGGGCCTGCCGCATCAAGCAGTTGGTGGAGCGGGTCAAGGAGCTGGGACAGGAGGCTGTGGCCATCACCGACCACGGAGTGATGTTCGGCGCTGTGGACTTTTACCGGGCCTGCCTGGGGGCGGGCATCAAGCCCATCATCGGCTGTGAGGTGTATGTGGCACCCCGGTCCCGGTTCGACCACACCCGAGAGCTGGACGGCTCCCCCCGCCACCTGGTGCTGCTGTGTAAAAATGAGACGGGGTACCGCAACCTCAGCTATCTGGTGTCCATGGCCTATGTGGAGGGCTTTTACGGCAGACCTCGGGTGGATATGGAGCTGCTACGGGCCCACAGTGAGGGCCTCATCGCCCTGTCTGCCTGCCTGGGCGGGGAGATTCCCCGGCGGCTGATGGCGGGGGACTACCAGGGGGCGCTGGACCACGCCTTGGAGATGCGGGACATCTTTGGGGAGGACAGCTACTACCTGGAAATTCAGGACCACGGCATCGACCAGCAGAAGGCGGTGAACGCCGGAATTTTCCGCCTCCACGCTGAGACGGGGATTCCCCTGGTGGCCACCAACGACGCTCACTACCTCACCCGAGAGGACTCGGTGATGCAGGATGTGCTCATGTGCGTCCAGACGGGCAAGCGGCTGGAGGACGCGGACCGTATGCGCTTTGAGACCCAGGAGTTCTACATCAAGAGCGAAGAGGAGATGCGCGCTCTCTTCCCTCAGTGCCCGGAGGCCATAGAGAATACCGCCAAAATTGCCCAGATGTGTCAGGTGGACTTCCAGTTCGGGGTCCATCACCTGCCGGAGTTCAAGCTGCCGGAGGGGGAGACCGACGGGGACGCCTATTTTGAGCGCCTGTGCCGCCAGGGCTTCCAGCAGCGGTACCCGGGGGCCGGGGAGGAGTACCAGCAGCGGCTGGAGATGGAGATGAACATGATTCGCCGCATGGGATTTGTGGACTACTTCCTCATCGTCTCCGACTTCATCGGCTACGCCAAGAGCCAGGGCATTCCCGTGGGCCCGGGGCGTGGTTCCGCTGCGGGGTCCATGGTGTCCTACTGCCTGTATATCACCGACATTGACCCCATGAAGTACTCCCTGTACTTCGAGCGATTCCTCAACCCCGAGCGAGTGACCATGCCGGATATTGACATTGACTTCTGCATCCGCCGCCGTCAGGAGGTCATCGACTACGTGTCCCGGAAGTACGGGGAGGACCACGTGGCCCAGATCGTCACCTTTGGTACCATGAAGGCCAAGGCGGCCATCCGGGACGTGGGCCGAGTGATGGACATGCCCTACGCCGAGGTGGACGCCATTGCCAAGCAGGTGCCCTTTGCTCTGGATATGACCCTGGACAAAGCCCTGGTGCTGTCCAAGGGTCTGGCGGACCTGTACAACGGCAACGAAAAGGTCAAGCAGCTGGTGGATATGGCCCGGAAGCTGGAGGGCATGCCCCGCAACGCCTCCACCCACGCCGCTGGCGTGGTCATTACCCGGCGGCCGGTGTATGAGTATGTACCACTGGCCACCAACGACGATGTGCCGGTGACCCAGTACACCATGGTGACCCTGGAAGAGCTGGGCCTTTTGAAAATGGACTTTTTGGGCCTGCGGAACCTGACCATTTTGGACGACGCAGTGAAGATGGTCAAGGAGCACAACCCGGACTTCTCTCTCAGCGAGATTCGAGACGATGACCCGGAGGTGTTCCGTATGCTCTCCGAGGGGCACACCTCTGGTGTGTTCCAGATGGAGTCGGCGGGCATGACGGGTGTGTGTGTGGGCCTCAAGCCCCAGAACATTGAGGACATCACCGCTATCATCGCCCTGTACCGACCCGGCCCCATGGACTCCATCCCCAAGTTTATTGCCAGTAAGCAGGACCCCCGGTGCATTTCCTATCGGAATCCCGCTCTGGAGCCCATTCTGTCCGTGACCTATGGGTGTATCGTCTACCAGGAGCAGGTCATTGAGATTTTCCGCCGCCTGGCGGGATACTCTCTGGGCCAGGCAGACATGGTGCGCCGGGCCATGAGTAAGAAGAAGGTCAAGGACATTGAGCGGGAGCGGGAGGCCTTTATCAACGGCGACCCTCAGCGCAACATTGAAGGTTGTGTGGCTCGGGGTATTCCGGCGGAGGATGCCCAAGCCATCTATGATGAAATTTACGCCTTTGCCAACTACGCCTTCAACAAGGCCCACGCCGTGAGCTACGCCATTGTGGCCTATCAGACGGCGTGGTTTAAATGCCACTACACCCGAGAGTATATGGCGGCACTGCTTACCTCGGTGCTGGACTCTCAGGACAAGGTGGCGGAGTACATCGCCGAGTGCAAGGAGAACGGCATTGCCCTGTTGCCCCCCGACATCAATGAGTCGGGTCTGAGCTTTACCGTGTCGGGCAATAACATCCGATTCGGACTGGCCGCCCTCAAGGGCGTGGGCCGGGGCTTTGTGAATGCGGTGCTGACCCAGCGGCAGCAGGGAGGCCCCTTCACCTCCTTCCCCGACTTCTGTGCCCGCATGAGCCACAACGATCTCAATAAGCGGGTGCTGGAAAGCCTCATCCGAGCGGGATGCTTTGACCGCATGGGCTATCGCCGTAGTCAGCTGCTGAAGGTCTTTGAGCAGGTGGTGGACTCCATTCTCCGTGACCAGCGGCAGAAACTGGAGGGGCAGTTTGACCTCTTCGGTGGTCAGGAGAGCCTGGAGCCGGAGATGAAGCTGCCGGACATTCCCGAGTTTACTCCCGCTGAGCTCATGGCTATGGAGAAGGAGGTCACAGGCCTGTATTTGTCCGGCCATCCCATGGACCAGTACCGCCGCCAAGTGCAAAAGCTCCGCGCGGTGCCCATTGCCACTCTGATCCAGGGCTGCTCGGAGGAGGGGGACCGTCCCCCCAAGTTCTCCGATGGCCAGAAGGTGACTGTGGCGGGGGTGGTGGCCACGGTGAAGACCAAGACCACCAAGAATAACACCATGATGGCCTACGTCTCCCTGGAGGATGCCACGGGGGCCATGGAGCTGATGGTGTTCTCCCGGGTGTTGGGGGAGTGTGGCCACTACCTCAAGGCAGGGCTTCCTGTGGCCGTCACCGGGCGTTTGTCCCAGCGGGACGAGAAGGAGCCTCAGATCATGGTGGACTGGATTGGACCCCTGAGTGGAGAGGACCAGCAGAGCCCAACGCCAGAGGAGAGCGAGGCAGAAAAGACCCTGTGGATTCGCCTGCCCGACGGAAATGAGTCCCTGGTGTGGCTGAAAAAGCTGCTGAGTATGTTCCCCGGCCAGAGCCGCACGGTGGTCTACCTGCAAGACAGCAAAAAGAAGCTGCTGGCGGGCTGTCTGCACCATGCGGTGCTGCTGGAGGAACTGAGAGAGACGCTGGGCGAGGACAGCGTGGTTTTGCGGTAAAGAGGAGATACCATGAATCGGATACTGACGCATATCGGAAAGTTGTTGTTTCACCGAGTGGGCATTATGGCAGTGTTGATCGTCGCTCAGTTGGGGTTCTACGTGTTTGCCCTTTCCAGGCTACAGGAGATTCCCCATTACGACATGATACATGGGGCCTTTTTGATCTTGTCCATTCTGGTGGTGGTGTGGATTGTGGCCAGTAAGAGCAACCCAGGGTATAAGATCAGCTGGATTATCATTGTCCTGGGTCTGATGCCCTTTGGGTCGCTGGCCTATCTGCTCTTGGGTGGAAACCACCTGTCCAACTTCAACCAGAAGCGTCTGCGCATCATGGAGGAGAAAGTGTGCCAGAACTTGGGGGATGAGTGCCACCGGGCTGGGGCCCTGACCCAGCTCATTGGCTCGGATGCCTCGTGCATGGCCAACTACCTGGAGCAGGTGGCCCACTGTCCGGTGTATGGTAACACCAAGAGCCACTATTACCCCCTGGGGGACAACTGTTACAGCGACATTCTGGCCGCCCTGTGGGGGGCCAAGCGGTATATCTTCATCGAATACTTTATCATTGAAGAGGGTAAGCTTTGGAACTCCATCCTGGACGTGCTGCAAGTGAAGGTGCAGCAGGGGGTGGAGGTCCGGGTGATCTACGACGATGTGGGGTCCATCTTCACCCTTCCGGCAGATTACCCGGAGCGCATGGAAAAGCTGGGCATCCAGTGCCGGGTGTTTAACCGCATCCTCCCGGTGGTGTCTCTGCGCCAGAATAACCGGGACCACCGGAAATATATGATTATCGATGGAACGGTGGCCTTTACCGGGGGCATCAACATGGCTGACGAGTACATCAACGTCAAATCCCGGTTCGGCCATTGGAAGGACTCTGCCATCCGCCTGGAGGGGGATGCCGTGTGGTCCATGACTGTGTCGTTCCTGTCCATGTGGGACTTCACCGAGAACAGTGCCGAGGACTTTGACGGCTACCGGCCGGAGCCCTCGGCGTGGAGCGAGGTGGGCTATGTGCAGCCCTACCAGGACTGCCCTTGGGACAATGAGCCGGTGGGGCTGTCGGTGTATCTCAACCTCATCAACCGGGCCAAGCGGTATGTGTACATCACCACGCCGTACCTGGTCATTGACTACTCCATGACGGTAGCCCTCACCACCGCCGCCAAGTCCGGGGTGGACGTGCGCATCATCACCCCCCACATCCCGGACAAAAAGACGGTGTTTGAGGTGACCCGGGCCCACTACGACGAGCTTATAGAGGCGGGCGTGAAGATCTATGAGTACACCCCCGGCTTCATCCACAGCAAAAACTTTGTGGTGGACGACTGTTATGCCACCGTAGGCACCGTGAATATGGACTACCGCAGCATGTTTTTGCACTTTGAAAATGGGGTGCTCCTGTATGGCACCCCCACCGTCCACCACATCCGGGACGACTTTTTGAGCACCCAGGACAAGAGCGTGGCGGTGACCCTGGAGCAGTGTAAGAGCGTGCCCTACTACCGCCGCTTGGGGCGGGAGATTTTGCAGGTGTTTGCACCGCTGTTATAAGAAAAACTTGGACCAGGATGTGCGAACATCCTGGTCCAAGTTTTTCTCTAGTTATTTGCGCAGGTAACGGGCTACCGCCTGTTCCAGTAGTTGCTGCCCTTCTTTGGAGCGGAGCACGTCCACCACAGCGTCGTGGACGGCCTGCTGGAAGCCAGCACTTTTCAGAATGGGGTCCAGCATGGAGCCCTCCTTTACCGGGGAGGGACGGGATGCCGGGGCCCGCTTGGGCTGGGGCGGGAGATAGGGGGCGGGGTCGTCGTCGGGAATGGCCCCATTCATCCAGCTGTCCTGGGTGGTGGGGTCATTGCTCTCCCCCCGGAGGTAGAACAGAGACACGCCAAAATAGGCGGCCATCTTCTTCTGCTGCTCCTGGGTGGGGGTCTGACGCCCCGTCTCGAACTTTTCCACAGCGGTTTTGGGCAGGCCCAGGGCCAGAGACAGCTCCGGGCGGCTCATGCCCTTTTGGGTGCGCAATTCTGTGATGCGCTGGGCCAAGGTAATCATAGAAAACGCTCCTTAAAATGCGTGTCCAATGTCGGTGCGGAAGTGCATGTCGGTGAAGGAGATGTGCTTGCCTGCCTCATAGGCCTTGGCAATGGCTTCTTCCAGGGTGGGGGCGGTGGTGGTGACACCCAGCACACGGCCGCCGTTGGTGACGTATTGGCCGTCTTTCAGAGCGGTGCCAGCGTGGAACACCACGGAGGTCTTGCCTGCCTCCTCCAGCCCGGAGATGGGGTAGCCCTTCTTGTAGTCCAGGGGATAGCCACCGGAGGCCAGCACCAGCACGCACCCGGCCTCCTTCTTCCACTGGATATCCAGCTGGTCCAGGGTGCCGTCCACACAGGCCTGGAGCACGTCCATCAAATCGGTGTCCAGCAGGGAGAGTACCACCTGGCACTCGGGGTCGCCAAAGCGGGCGTTGTACTCCACCACCCGGGGACCCTTGGGGGTGAGCATGAGGCCGAAGTAGATGACCCCGTGGAAGGGACGGCCCTCCGCCTGGAGGGCGTCGATGGTGGGCTGGAAGATCTCCTCCATGCACTGCTTGGCGATCTCAGGGGTGTACTGGGGCGGGGGAGAGATGGCACCCATGCCGCCGGTGTTGGGGCCCTGGTTGCCGTCAAAGGCCCGCTTGTGGTCCTGGCTGGCAGGCATGGGGACCACGTGCTTGCCGTCGGCAAAGGCCAGTACGGTGACCTCGGGACCCACCATGCACTCCTCGATGACCACCGTGGAGCCGGACTCGCCGAACTTCTTGTCTGCCATCATCTCGGTGGCGGCCTGTTTGGCTTCCTCTACGGTGGAGGCTACCACCACGCCCTTGCCCAGGGCCAGGCCGTCGGCCTTCACTACGATGGGAGCGCCCTGCTCCTCGATGTAGGCCAGGGCCTTGTCCAGCTCGGTAAAGGTGGCATAGGCGGCGGTGGGGATATGATACTTGGCCATCAGCTCTTTGGAGAAGGCCTTGCTGGCCTCAATGATGGCGGCGTTGGCCCGGGGGCCGAAGGCGGGAATGCCCGCCTCCTCCAGAGCGTCCACCATGCCCATGGCCAGGGGGTCGTCTGGGGCCACCATGACGAAATCCATGTGGTTTTCCTTGGCCCAAGCCACCATGCCGGGCACGTCGGTGGCCTTGACATCCACGCAGGTGGCCACTTGGGCGATGCCGCCGTTGCCGGGGGCGCAGAACAGCTCAGTGACCTTGGGGGACTGGGCCAGCTTCCAGCAGATGGCGTGCTCCCGGCCGCCGCTGCCCACTACGAGTACTCTCATGGGTTGACCCTCCTCTTAGTGGTGGAACAGGCGCATGCCGGTGAAGGCCATGACGATTCCATACTTGTTGCAGGTTTCGATGACGTTGTCGTCCCGAATGGAGCCGCCGGGCTGGGCGATGTACTCCACGCCGGACTTGCGGGCCCGCTCCACGTTGTCGCCGAAGGGGAAGAAGGCGTCGGAGCCCACGGACACGCCGTGCATCTGGGCAATCCAGGCCTTTTTCTCCTCACGGGTCAGGGGCTCGGGCTTGACCTTGAAGGTCTCCTGCCACACGCCCTCGGCCAGCACGTCCTCGTACTCGTCGGAGATGTACACGTCGATGGCGTTGTCCCGGTTGGGACGGCGGATGTTGTCCACAAACTGGAGGCCCAAAACCTTGGGATGCTGGCGCAGCATCCAGTTGTCCGCCTTGGAGCCAGCCAGACGAGTGCAGTGGATGCGGCTCTGCTGACCAGCGCCCACACCGATGGTCTGGCCGTTCTTGACGTAGCACACGGAGTTGGACTGGGTGTACTTCAGAGTCAGCAGGGCCAGCAGCAGGTCGTGGCGGGCGGCCTCGGGCAGCTCCTTGTTCTCGGTGACGATGTTGTCCAGCAGGCTCTCGTTGATCTCGAAGTTGTTGTAGCCCTGCTGGAAGGTGATGCCGTAGATGTGGCGGGTCTCAATGGGGGCGGGCTCGTAGTTGGGGTCAATCTGCACCACGTTGTAGTTGCCCTTCTTCTTGGTCTTGAGAATGGCCAGGGCCTCGTCGGTGTAGCCGGGAGCGATGATGCCGTCGGAGACTTCCATGGCCAGGAACCGGGCGGTGGCCTCATCGCACACGTCGGACAGGGCGGCCCAGTCGCCGTAGGAGCACAGACGATCCGCGCCACGGGCCTTGATGTAGGCGCAGGCGATGGGGGAGGTGTCAAAGCCGTCGGCGAAGTAGATCTGCTTCTCCACGTCGGTGAGGGGAGTGCCCAGAGCGGCACCGGCGGGGGAGACGTGCTTGAAGGAGGCGGCGGCGGGCAGGCCGGTGGCCTTCTTCAGGGCCTTCACCAGCTGCCAGGAGTTGAGGGCGTCCATGAAGTTGATGTAGCCGGGCTTGCCGTTGAGCACGGTGATGGGCAGCTCACCCTCGTCCATGTAGATGCGGGCGGGCTTTTGGTTGGGGTTACAGCCGTATTTCAGTTCCAGTTCAGTCATGGATTAAACCTCCCAGTGTTTGTTGATGATGGAAGTCTCACAGTCTCCGGTCTCCAGGTCGATGTAGCGGACGAAGAGAGAGACCTTGTTCTCGTCGTTGAGGGACAGCCACAGGTCCCCGGCCAGAGTCTCGGCGTCGGGGGCGGTGATGGCCACCAGACGGGGCTCACCCTCAAAGGAGGGCAGGGGGTCCAGGTTCTCCTGATAGGTGTGGATGAAGTGTCCGGTGCCGGGCAGGGGTGCGTCGTACTCGTAGAAGTAGCGCAGGTTGCAGTCAGGGTTGCCGTAGGCGGACTTCAGAATGGACAGCTTGTAGCTGCCGTCCTTGAGGAGCAGACCGGAGATGCGAGGGGTGTAGTTGGGGGGATCGGGCTCGAAGCAGCGGGAGCGCAGGGACTCAGCAAAGGTCTTGCCAGCCAGCAGGCCCTGCTGAATGGTGTCGGTCTGGTCGCCGTTGGTGACGATGGTGTCCTCGCCCACCTGGCGCACGGGGTGATAGATGATCAGGGAGGGATCGGTCATCTTGCTCTCGTCATAGGCCCGGGTGCGGATGCCGTCGTCCGTCTCCTCAAAGATACGGTTGCGGCTGTTTTCGCTGCGGCCCATGATGAAGTAGGCGATCACCGCGTGCTTGTTGTCAGCGGTGCGGCCCAGCACGATGCCCCGGCCGGGGTAAGGGTTGCGGGACAGCTCCTGGCACAGATCCAAAGTTGTCATAGTGGTACCTCCTCAAAGTGTTGGTCAAAGAAAAAGGGCGCACCTATCCACAAAATAGGTGCGCCCAGACGGTCGGCATTTCTACGGCTATACTCCCTGTGGTCAACCCACTTCCGTCAGTCATATAGCCTGTTAACTATATCATGCCCTGAGCGCTTTTGTCAAGCTTGCGGGGGCAGAATGTGGACCACTCGGCCCTCTACATGGAGCCGATCTTGGCAGAACAGGGAGACGGCTTGGGGCAGGATGTGCCACTCGGCCTGCTCCATGATGCGCCGCTGCAAGGTCTCGGGGGTGTCCCCCTCCTCCACAGCCACAGCCTTTTGCAGCACGATGGGGCCGCCGTCGCACTCCTCCGAGACAAAGTGGACGGTGGCGCCGGACACTTTCACTCCGTACTCCAGGGCCTTCTCGTGGACGTGGAGACCGTAGCAGCCCTCTCCACAGAAGGAGGGGATGAGGGCGGGGTGGACGTTCAAGATGGCGTTGGGGTAGGCCTGCACCATCTCTTCGGTGAGAATGATCATAAAGCCTGCCAGCACCACCAGGTCAATGTCCAGCTCACGGAGCTTGGCCACCAGCGCCTGGGTCATGGCCTGGTTGGAGGGATACTCCTTGCGGGGGATGACATAGTGGGGAATCCCCGCCTTCTCCGCCCGTTCCAGGGCGTATACCCCGGCCTTGGAGGAGATGACGGCGGCAATGGTGCCGCCGCCCAGCTCGCCCCGGGCCTGGGCGTCAATGAGGGCTTGCAGGTTGGTGCCGCCGCCGGACACCAAAACGGCAATACGTGTTCCCATGGATTACACCAGCTCCACGCCAGCCTCGCCAGCGACCACGCTGCCGATCTGGTAGGCGGTCTCGCCAGCTGCGGCCAGGGCGTCCAGAGCGGCCTGAGCCTGGGCGGCGGGGACGGCCAGAATCATGCCGATGCCCATGTTGAAGGTGTTGTACATATCCCGAGCGGGGATGTTGCCCGCCTTCTGGATGAGGGAGAAGATGGGCAGGGTGGGGAAGGAGTCCAGCTTGATCTGAGCGGTGAGGCCGTCCACCATCATGCGGGGCACATTCTCATAGAAGCCGCCGCCGGTGATGTGGCTGACGGCGTGGACATCCACGCCAGCGCCCAGCACGGCCTTCACGGCCTTGACATAGATGCGGGTGGGCTCCAGCAGGGCCTCGCCCAGGCTCTTGCCGTTCAGCTCATCCATGGGGGTCTTCAGGTCGGCGTGCTCCACGTCGAAGACCTTACGCACCAGGGAGAAGCCGTTGGAGTGCACGCCAGAGGAGGCCAGACCGATGAGCACGTCGCCTTCGCTGAGGGACTTGCCGTCGATGATCTTCTCCTCGTCCACCATGCCAACGGAGAACCCAGCCAGGTCGTACTCGTCCACGGGGTAGAAGCCGGGCATCTCGGCGGTCTCACCGCCCACCAGAGCGCAGCCGGCCTGGCGGCAGCCCTCGGTGATGCCGGTGACGATGTCAGCGATGCGGGCGGGGTCGTTCTTGCCGCAGGCGATGTAGTCCAGGAAGAACAGGGGCATAGCGCCGCCGCAGATGATGTCATTGACACACATGGCCACGCAGTCGATGCCCACGGTGTCGTGCTTGTCCATGAGGAACGCCAGCTTTAGCTTGGTGCCCACGCCGTCGGTACCGGACACCAGCACGGGCTTCTTCATGCCGTTCAGGTCGGGGGCAAACATGCCGCCAAAGCCGCCCAGGGTACCCATGACGCCGGGAATGTAGGTGGATTCCACCATGGGCTTGATGCGGCGTACCGCCTCGTAACCGGCGGTGACGTCCACGCCGGCAGCGGCGTAGGAGGCAGAGTGAGAGTCAGAATGATTCATGAAAATTACTCCTTTCCGTTCCAGCAGTAGGTGCACACCTTATCCCGGTCCAGACCGATGGACTCCAGCAGGCCGTCCAGGGACTGATAGCCCAGGGAGTCAAAGCCCATCTTCTCGCAGATGGACTTGAGCATGCACTGGCCACGCTCGGTGTTGGCGTCGGCGTACTCCTCCAGATGCTTCTGACCCTCGTCGCCCTCCAGCTCCTGGATGGTGCGACGGGCCAGCAGGTCCATGTCGGAGTTGCCCCGGGAGAAGTTCAGATACTTGCAGCTGTACATGATGGGGGGGCAGGCGGAGCGCATGTGCACTTCCTTGGCCCCGGACTCGTAGAGGAAGTCCACGGTCTCCCGCAGCTGGGTGCCACGGACGATGGAGTCGTCCACGAAGAGAAGCTTCTTGTCCTGAATGAGCTCGGGCACAGGAATCTGCTTCATCTTGGCCACCTGGTTGCGCACTTCCTGGTTGGCGGGCATGAAGGAGCGGGGCCAGGTGGGGGTGTATTTCACGAAGGGACGGGCAAACTGCTTGCCGCTTTTGTTGGCGTAGCCGATGGCGTGGGGCACACCGGAGTCGGGCACACCGGCCACGAAGTCCACGTCCGGCTGCACGCCTCGGGCCTCTTCGTCCCGGGCCATGATCTCGCCGTTGCGGTAGCGCATGACCTCCACGTTGACCCCCTCGTAGTTGGAGTTGGGGTAGCCGTAGTAGGTCCACAGGAAGGCGCAGATTTTCATCTCGTCGCCCGCGGGGACCAGGGTCTCAAAGCCGTCGGCGGTGACCCGGACAATTTCACGGGGGCCCAGCTCGTAGGCGTCCTCGTAGCCCAGCTTGTGATAGGCGAAAGACTCGAAGGATACGCAGTGGCCCTCGGGGCCCTTGCCGATGAGGACGGGCAGACGGCCCAGACGGTCCCGGGCGGCGATGATCTCACCGTGCTCGGTGAGGATGAGCAGGGTCATGGACCCTTCAATGAGCTCCTGGGCGTTGCGGATGCCGTCAATGAGGTTGGTCTTCTGGTTGATGAGGGCGGCGGTGAGCTCGGTGGAGTTGACCTTGCCGGAGCTCATGGCCATGAACTGGTGGCCGGGCTCGGAAAAATGCTCTGCCACCAGCTGGTCGGTGTTGGTGATGACGCCCACGGTGGTGATGGCGTACAGACCCAGGTGGGAGCGAACCAGCAGGGGCTGGGGGTCGGTGTCGCTGATGCAGCCGATGCCGCTGCAGCCGTGGAAGTCGTGAAGATCCTTCTCGAACTTGGTGCGGAAGGGGGTGTTTTCAATGGAGTGGATCTGACGCTGGAAGCCGTCGGCGGCGTCATGAATGATCATGCCGCCCCGACGAGTGCCCAGGTGAGAGTGGTAGTCCACGCCGAAAAAGATATCAAGAGTTACGTCCCGCTTGGAGACGGCGCCAAAAAAGCCTCCCATGCTGTTCCTCCTAGTAAATTACTTGCCCATGAGGCGGCGGCTCATCTCCTGATAAGCGCCCTCCACGTTGCCCAGGTCGCGGCGGAAACGGTCCTTATCCAGCTTCTCGCCGGTCTTGGAGTCCCAGAAGCGGCAGGTGTCGGGGCTGATCTCGTCGGCCAGGACGATGGTGCCGTCGGAGGTCTTGCCGAACTCCAGCTTGAAGTCCACCAGGGTCACGCCGCACTCGGCCAGAGTCTTCTTCAAAAACTCATTGACGGCGAAGGCGTAGGTCTTGATCTGCTCGATCTCCTCCCAGGTGGCCAGCTTCAGAGCCACAGCGTGGTAGTCGTTGATGAGGGGGTCGTGGAGGTCGTCGTTCTTGTAGGAAAACTCGATGGTGGGCTGGTCGAACACAATGCCCTCTTCCACGCCGTAGCGCTTGGCGAAGGAACCGGCGGAGATGTTGCGGATGATGACCTCCAGGGGGACGATGGAAACCTTCTTCACGGCGGTCTCACGCTCATTGAGCTCTTCCACCAGGTGGGTGGGGACGCCGGCCTTCTCCAGCTGGGACATGAGGAAGTTGCTCATCTGGTTGTTGATGGCGCCCTTGCCCAGGATGGTGCCCTTCTTGGCGCCGTCAAAGGCGGTAGCGTCGTCCTTGTAGGAGACGATCACGATGTCGGGGTTCTCGGTGGCGAACACCTTCTTGGCCTTTCCTTCATACAGCTGTTCCAGTTTGTTCATGATAAATCGTCCTTTCTCTATCTCAAAGTGAATGAAATTACAGTTCAGCCAGTTCCTGCTGGAGTTTGTCTTCCTTGGCGGCGATTTGAGCGGCCATAATGTCCCGGTCGGCGTCCAGACGGGAGGCCAGCTCGTCGTCGGTGACAGCCAGAATCTGGGCGGCCAGCACAGCGGCGTTCTTGGCGCCGTTGAGGGCCACGGTGGCGACGGGGATGCCGCTGGGCATCTGGACCGTGGCCAGCAGAGCGTCCAGACCGTCCACAGCGCCGCCCTTGAGGGGGATGCCGATGACGGGGAGGGTGGAATTTCCGGCGAAAGCGCCGGCCAGGTGAGCGGCCATTCCGGCAGCGCAGATGATCACGCCAAAGCCGTTTTGACGGGCGGAGCGGGCAAACTCAGCGGCCTGGGCGGGCGTGCGGTGGGCGCTCATGATGTGGGCCTCGTAGGGAATGCCATAGTGGGCAAGCTGTTGACAGGCACCTTTCACCACGGGCCAATCCGAGTCAGAACCCATGATAACTGCAACTTTTTTACTCATTGTTCCATTCTCCTTTACAAAACGCATGCCAAAAATCAAACAGGCCAACCACGCACTTGTAGTCGGCCTGTTTGGATTATGGACGGAATTTGGACGCAGAGATGCCCTGAGACATGCCAGATGCAACAGAAAAATGCTCGGCCTTCACAGGGCAACACCTCTCTACAAAAAGTATCTTTATTCTATACACAAACGAGGGGGCAAATCAAGGTATAAAATTTTTTTCGTTAGCTTACACAATGGATTGCCTGCGGATTCTATAAGGGCTGGTTAGAATAACCCGGCTCGGTCCAGAATTTCCAGGGCGTCTTTGGCACGGCTGGCCCAGGAGGCGTTGCGGGCATAGTTCTGTCTGCGAGGGGCAGCCAGGGAGGACTCCTCCTCCAGCGCCCGGCGGCAGCGGCGCACAAATCCGGCGGAATCGTAGGCGGTGTACACCACGTCGGGGAAGGGCTCCACCTGATCGGGGTCAATCATGGTGACAATGGGCTTTCCCGAGGCCAAGTATTCGTACATGCGAGGGGGAATGATATCGCTGCCTTTGGTGTCGGCGTGGAAAAGGTCAAAGAGCACGTTGCAGGCGAACAGGTAGTCGGGCAACTCCACCGGATTGACAGGCCCGGCCAGGACGATGTTGGGATAGCGGCGCAGGCGGCTGCGCACGGTGGGGGTGACCCGGCCCATGAGCAGGAAGGTCCACTCCGGATGGGTGTGGGCGGCCCGGAGCATGGGCTCCAGCTCGATCCGACCGTTGATATCTCCCACCCGGCCCAGAATGGGGGAGGGCAGCTGGGAGAGACAGAGAGGCACCGTGAGTCCAGGGCGGGTGAACATGCGGTCGTTGACCCCGTTGGGCAGCAGGTGCACGCTGTCGTTGCAGGGGGAGAGGCGCTGGACCAATCCAGGAGAGGCGGCAAACACCACGTCGGCATGGCAGGTCAAATCGCTCTCTTTGTCCAGATAGTTCTCGTCCCACTCCCGGTAGCAGTCGTACACCAGACCGCTGTATGCCAACTGGTCCAGATGAACGGTCTGTTCTGGACTGGTGCACCACAACACCGGCTCCCGAAAATGGTGGTGAATCAGGACCTTTTCCATAAAGTTGGCGCAGCGCTGCTCATCTCGTCGCTGCATGGAAGGGTGATTCCATCGGGCGAACATGGGAGCGGGAAGGGTATACACGGTAATATGGGGGCGCATCTTGCGGCCCTGCTTGGGGCTCGGCATCCCGCGGGGGACGGGAGGCTCAAAAAAGAGAATTTGGATGTCGCTGAGTCGGGCCAGCAGCTGCTGGGTGCGGTTGGGGCGAGCCTGCCATGGGGTGTGGGACAGGCAGAGAATTTGCTTCATGACACTCACCTCAAAAGATCACATGGAAATCTTCTTGCAAGTCTGGACAAAATACAGTAGAATAGACCATATTTTGTCTTACAGGAACAATTATACAATAGGCTTGACCCCTGGGTCAAGGGAAGGAGTACCACTGTGCTGGAGTTGATACAACAATTGGACGAGGGGGCCCTGTGGTGGATTGCCCAACACCTGCGTATGGCCTGGTTGGACCCCTTGGTGATGTTCTACACCAATCTGGGCAATGGCGGCCTGTGCTTTATCGCCGTGGCCCTGCTGCTGTTGGCCTTTCGACAGACCAGAAAGGCAGGAGCTACCGCATTGACCGCCTTGGCGTTTGGTGCGGTGGTGACCAACCTGACCATCAAGCCGCTGATCACCCGGCCACGGCCCTGGGTGGTCATGGAGGACTTTGTGTGTCTGGTCACCAGTTCTGACCCCAATTCCTTTCCGTCTGGACACACCACGGCGGCCTTTGCCTTTGGCGTGGCGCTGTTTCTCACCGTGAAGCCAAAATGGGCAAAGGCCGCAGCCCTGGTGGCTGCGGCCCTGATGGGGTTGTCCCGGCTGTATGTGGGGGTGCATTTCCCCACCGATGTGTTGACGGGTGCAGTGATTGGAACCTGCTGTGGTATCCTGGCCAGCTGGGTGGTCCGGCGGGTCAGTGAGCGGTGTTCTCGTTAGTGAGATAGGAGATCACCCACTGGGCCAGCAATAGGCCTGCGCTGGCGGGCACCCACATGGAGCTGGCAGGAATGGAACGGCGGCCAGGCGGAGGCGTCTCCGTCCCGTCGTGGGCACGAGAGGGAAGCTCGGGGGAGAACACCACAGGGTGGTGGAGAATCCCCCGGGCTTTCAATTCTTTTCGCACCACCCGGGCCAGGGGACAGCCCTCGGTTTTGGACAGGTCTGCAATGCGCAGCTGCTGGGCGTCCAACTTATTGCCGGTGCCCATGGCGGAGATGATGGGGATGTTCCGGGTATGGGCGGTCTCGATGAGGTCCAGCTTGCAGGACACCAGGTCGATGGCATCCACGATACAGTCATAGGAGTGCTGGAAAAATTCCTCTCGGGTCTGGGCCTCATATCGGGCGGCCATGGGGTGGAGCTGGCAGGTGGGAGAGATATCAGCTAAGCGGAGGGCGGCAGCCTCCGCTTTTTTCATGCCTACGGTGGAGTGGAGAGCGAAGGCCTGGCGGTTGATGTTGCTCACGGACAGATCGTCCAGATCAATGAGGGTTAGTTCACCCACCCCGGACCGGCACAGGGCTTCGGCGCACCAGCTGCCCACGCCGCCCAGGCCGAACACAGCCACGTGGCTGTGCTGTAGCCGCTCCATGGCAGCGTCCCCCAACAGCATACGGGTTCGAATGAATTGGTCTTCCATGTCAGTTTGCCTCCTTTCTCAAAAATGCCAGCATTTTTGAGAGAAAATGCAGCCCGCTGCGTGCATAATTGGGTCAAAGAGCGACCCAATTCCACACTGGCGGGCTGAGAAGTGTTTTTTCCGATGCGCATGTCCCCGGAAAAAACGGATTTGAATTTATTTTCCCGCCTGTAGTCGGGAAAACTCTGCCGAGGGCTTATGTCTATGCAATACCATCAGAACTTCTAGCTAGGTGGTTGCTTGCTTGACAGTTTAAAATTTCCCCGGCGTATTAGGATACGCCGGGGAAATTTGAAAATCAAGTGGAATTAGTAGCCAAAGTACTTGGCACCGTCAGCCAGAGCGGTGGCGTAGGTGTCGCTGCCCAGCAGCTCGTCAGACCAGTCGGTCATAGCGTCGGTGGTGAGAGCGGAACGGACGGTCTGCTTCCAAGACTCCTCTTCCCACTCCTGGAAGTAGGTGATGTGGTAGCCGAAGTAGGCGGAGGTGGAACTGGGGTTGTCCTGGTGCTGGACCATGGTCACGTCACCCGTGGCACGCTCCTCCTCAAACAGCCAGCTGTTCCGGTCGTCGTTGAGGGTGCCGGACTTCACGCCGGTGGTCACACCGCCGTTGGAGGCAGTGGAGCTTGCAGAGTACTCCTCAGCCAGCTTACCGAAGGCCTCGGCGGTCTTGTCGCTCTCCTCCCACTTGGCCATGACCTCTTCGGCCTTGGCCTTGGCGGCGTCCCAGGCCTCCTGGGTGGGAGCCACGGTGTTGCCATCCTCGTCGGTGGTGGTCTCAGCCTTGATGAGGATGTCACGGATGGTGGCGGGAGTGGTCTTGTCCTGGTAGCGGTCGTGGAAGATCACCACGTAGTAGCCGGCGTCGGTGTTCTCCACCACGGCGCCCTGGTCCTTCTCCAGCTCCAGCAGCTTGTCCTTGTAGATGCTGGACAGGGAGGAGGCGCCTACCACAGTGGTGTGGTCAGCGGAGTTGCTGGGGGAGGTCTCAGAGATGAGCTTGGCCACATCGGTGCCCTCCTGGTAAGCGGCCAGGGCCTCGTCAGCTTTGGTCTTGGCGGCGGCCATGGCCTCTTCCTTCAGCTTGGAGATCTCGTCGTTGCTCAGGGTGTTGCCCTCGTCGTCGGTCTCCTCCACCTCGTCAGCCTTGAAGTAGAGGTAGGAGTACTTGAAGGTATCGGCGTCGTCCTTGTGCTCGTTGTAGTAATCCTCCAGATCGGTCTCGGTGAAGGACTCCTTGGTGTCGGTGTAGACATCATTGTAGTACTTGGTGGCCAGCAGGGAGCGGGCTTCCAGGTCCTCATAGACGCTGGGGGTGATGTACTGTCCATACATGGACTGGATATAAGCCTTGTAGGAGACAGCAGAGGTCTTGGCAGCGCTCTTGGTGGAGTCGATGCGCTCGTCCAGATCCTCCTGAATGTCGGACTTGGAGTAACCAGCCTCCACAGCGGCGTCATACAGAGCCTTGTCGTTCTGAGCCTGGCTCAGGGCGGACTCCAGGAAGAAGTCGCGGTAGGTCTTGCCCTCTTCCTCATCATACATCTGCTCGTTGTCGGGGGTGTTGGGGTCCACGGCGCGGTAGTAGTAGGCGTACATGTAACGGATGTTGTAATAATAGTAACCCAGCTCGGAGACGCTCACCTTGGTGTCACCAATGGTGGCGGCAGTGGCACGGCGCTGGAAGAAGCCAGAGTTCCAAGTAATCAGGGCAGCTACCAGAATGGCCACCACAACACCGATGGCGGTGTAGGTGCGCACCTTACGCTTGTAGGCAGCTTGTTCGGAATAGGCTTTGGAGTTCTTGTCGGAAGGGGCAACGGTTTGGCGTTGCTTCTTCTCTCTGGATGCACTCATGGTATCAATCCTCTCAGTATTCAGTGGTATCCCCGGTGGGAAGAACGGCACACCACGTCTGAGAGATGTGCCGAACGGGCATATTATACCACGTGGGGCTGGCGTATGCAAGAAAAAATCGGAAATTGTCACAAGGAAAAAGGCGATGCAGATTCGCTCTGCATCGCCTGAGTCATCAAAGGGCCCCGCCATAGCCGTGCCACCCAATTAAAAACCTGCACGCAAATGCAGGTGGGTTGTCTCCATCTGGTTTCCTCACTTCCAACGTCCAAACACTCCGAAGGGGTCCGGGAGGCCTGCGATCCGCCAGATGAGGGGACATCCCGTTTAAAAGATGTGGGTTTTAAAAAGGTGGTCACGAGACAAGGCAGGGATCAATTACGAAAAAGGTTACTGGGCGTCCTCGCCGTCCTCGTTGAACAGCTGAGTCATAAACTGCTCATAGACCTGGTCCAGCTCTTCCTGGTCGTCAATGTCAGCCAGGATCTGCTCCCCGTTCTCCTCAGCCACGCGCAGGAGAATCAGGCCGAAGTCCTCGTCGTCCTCGTCCATGTCAGCAGGGACGAAGGCCATGTAGGTGTTGTCCCGATACTCCAGTGTGCCCAGATGTTCCAATTCAAATTCGTTGCCGTCCTCATCGGTGACGGTGACGAAATCAGGTCCGTAGTCTTCGCTCATGCCTATAAGTCCTCCTTAGGGCGTTTTCGGGCGAATGTCTTTCGCTGGCTTTATTGTAACTGCAACGGGGCGAAAATGCAAGGGGGAGAATTGAGAAAAGAAAATCGAAGCTTCCGGGGCGCTCCGGGGGCAGGGTGGACAAAGCAGGGTGTGTGTGCTATAATATCATGAGTCAATTCGGTGTATAAGCAAAAAATTCCAGAAGAATGTGCTGAAAAATATCGTATTTTGACGGAAATAAGTTATAGAAGAATGAAAAAGGAAGACGAGTTGGGCGCATTGCGCCCCAATACATCGGAGGTACCCATTATGTCAGAGATGAATCGAAATCGACCCTCTTCGGAACGTGGACCCAGGCGTCGGCACGACACATCCCAGACCCGTGGAGCAAGTCCGGAGAGAAGCGGGGAGGGGAGTTCCCACCAGCCCCGTAAGAAGGCACCCACCAAGCGGTCAGAAATTGCCCTGCGTGTGGGAAAGGTGCTGGGGACCCTGCTGCTCATCGGTATCGTCACCAGTGCGTTCATGGCCTGTTATGCTGCGGTGTATATCACCAATGTCATCATTCCCGAGGCCAAGCTAGACCTGTCCGCCTACACCATCAACGAGAACTCTGTCATCAAGTACGAGGATGACAACGGTCAACTGGTGGAACTGCAAACCTTGGTGGGCGCAGAAAACCGCCAATGGGTGGACTATGATGAAATTCCCCAGGACCTTGTCAATGCGGTGGTAGCCGTGGAGGATAAGCGGTTCTGGGAGCACAACGGTGTGGACTGGTACCGTACCGCCGGCGCCTTTGTGAACATGTTCATCGGCATGAGAAACACCTTTGGCGGTTCCACCTTGACCCAGCAGCTGGTGAAGAACATCACCGATTACGATGACGTCACCGTCAAGCGTAAGATTCTGGAGATCTTCACCGCTCTGGAGCTGGAGAAGAATTACACCAAGGAAGATATCATCACCTACTATCTCAATGAGATCTTCCTGGGTCAGGGATGCTACGGCGTACAGTCTGCCTCTCAGATGTACTTTGGCAAGGACGTGTCCGAGTT
Source organism: Pseudoflavonifractor sp. An176 (assembly GCF_002160435.1). Lineage (NCBI taxonomy): Bacteria > Bacillati > Bacillota > Clostridia > Eubacteriales > Oscillospiraceae > Pseudoflavonifractor > Pseudoflavonifractor sp. An176. The sequence continues at coordinate 188,899 of NZ_NFKO01000002.1, forward strand.
GTCTCTGGCCGAGTGCGCCAGCCTGGCTGGTATCACCAACAACCCCTCTCTGTACAGCCCCTACTCCACCTTGGAGGTTACCCGCTATAAGTGCACCAAATGCGGCGAGTACTCTCTGACCAAGGATGATGTGTGTTCTGAGTGCGGAGCGAAGAACAGCTTCGACGAGGGCACCGTGTGGACGGCCCGAGACTACAACAAGGCCCGTCAGGAGCTCATTCTGGACCAGATGACCAAGGAAGATGTGCTGGGCGACAAGGCCATCAGCAAGGAAGCAGCAGAACAGGCCAAGGCCGAAGAACTGGTGTTCCGCTCCGACTGGGACGATGAGAAGAAAGAGGAGTACAACAACGCCAACACCAGCAACAAGACCATCTACTCCTGGTATGTGGAGGCGGTGATTGACGAGGTCACCGAGGACCTGATGGAACAGACTGGCCTATCCTATGAGGTCGTCACCAAGATGGTGTACAGCGGCGGTCTGGAGATCGTTGTGCCCTATGACCCGGAGGTTCAGGCGGCTGTGGACGAGGTGTACAACGACAAGAGCAACCTCAATTATATCTCCAGCTCGGGCCAGGAGATGAAGTCCGGCATGACCGTAGTGGATAATGACACCGGATATGTGGTGGCCATTGGCGGCGACGTGGGCGAAAAGACCATCAACCGGGGCTGGAGCTACGCTACGGATACGGTGCGTCAGCCCGGTTCGTCCATCAAGCCTCTCTCGGTGTATGCCCCTGCCATTGAGGAGAACCTCATCACCCCCAACACCGTCACCGACGATGTACCCCGTTGGATGGGATTTTTCTGGCTGAAAAATGAGCCGAACCGCTATCGTGGTCTAACTACAGTGCTGGAAGGTGTTACCGATTCTATTAATACCGTTGCTTCCAATGTTCTGGAAATGCTGGGCTTCCAGACCTCCTATGAATATATGACGGAGAAATTCAAGATCTCCACGGTGGTGGATGAAATGGTGTTGGAGAACGGCGAGGTGAAGACGGACCTGGGATACAGCCAGCTGGCTATGGGCGGTCTCACCAAGGGTATCTCCACCTTTGAGATGGCCGCTGCCTATGCCACCTTCCCCCGGGACGGCGCCTTTACTGAGGCCACCACGTACCTGACGGTGAAGGACCATGACGGCAATGTGGTCATCGACAACAAGCCCTCCACCGAGTATATCCTGAGTCAGCGTACCACCTACTATATCAACCAGATGCTCACCAACGTCGTCAGCAGCGGTACCGGTACTGCCGCCCGCATTTCCGGCCAGTTGGTGGCCGGTAAGACGGGTACCACCGATGCTGCCAACGACCAGTGGTTTGTGGGCTACACCAAGCACTACACCGCTGCGGTGTGGATTGGATATCCCAACAGTGAGTATATTGGTGGCATGTGGCCCAGCCCCTCCACCCTCCTGTGGCAGAAGGTCATGAGCCGTGTCCATGAGGACCTGCCCAGAGAAGAATTCACCCAGCCCTCTGGCGTGGTGACGGTGAGCATCTGTAAGGACTGCGGAAAGCTGGCCACCGACAATTGCTCCATGGATGTCCGGGGCAGCCGGGTTCAGAACATGACCCTGCTCAGCAGCGATGTGCCCAGCCAGTACTGCTCCTGCCATGTGGCCGTGGACATCTGCACCGAGGGCTCCGCCTCTGGAGGCTATCATCTGGCTGGACCCTACTGTCCTTCCAGCTCTGTCCGGACTGTGACCTTTGTGGACTACTCCCGGAACAATGAGTCCGGAGCCACAATTCTGGACACCGGTGCCTTGCTGCCCACAGTGCAGGGCAACGGCCAGTGTACCGTGCACAACAGCGGTACACCCACTGATCCTGAGCCCTCCACCTCGCAGGAGCCCACCGACCCGTCGGCCTCGCAGAAGCCTGAAGACGAGGGAAATGAGGACCCCAAGCCCAGCGCATCGCAGGAGCCGGAATCCTGATATTGCTCAGTAGAAAAGACTCCCCGGATGGTCCGGGGAGTCTTTTTTCAGCGTGTCGAAAAGTTCGACACGCTTCTCGAAAATGCCAGCATTTTCTCGAAAGGATGCAGCCCGCTGCATGCATAATTGGGTCAAAGGGCGACCCAATTCCACACTGGCGGGCTGAGAAGTGTTTTTTTCCGATGCGCATGTCCCCGGAAAAAACGGATTTTGATTGATTTTCCCGCCCCCACGGGCGGGAAAACTTTGCCGAGGGCCTTTTATATATGCAAGATCAGCTATTCTTCTTACATCGGCATGAGGCTTTTGGCAGTCTGTTTGTGCATGTTTTCTCATTGCGTGCAAAAACATGTAAACATATGGAATAATTTTGTGCAAAATGTCAGGAAAAGAAAATTGCCATCTGTCCATCTGCGTGATACAATAGACCACAATGGAAAGACATTAGCGATGTGCTTAGCAAAAGGAGGATCCATGTATGTCGCAGAGACCCAGGTATTTCATTGTGGAGGCATCCGCATTGCCGGAGATCTATTTGAAGGTGGCGGAGGCCAAGCGGTTGCTGGAGACCGGCGAGGCACAGACGGTGAATGCTGCCACCCAGCGGGTGGGCATCAGCCGCAGTGCGTTTTACAAATATAAGGATGCGGTGCGTCCGTTTCGGGATATGCTCCACGGTCGGATTGTCACCATCCAGATCCTGCTGCGCAATCGGCCGGGAGCACTTTCTGGCGTGCTGAATATGTTTGCAGATTGGGGGGGCAATGTCCTCACCATCAATCAGGCCATCCCGGGCGGCGAGTCTGCGGCGGTGACCCTGGGTCTGGAGACTTCGGGATTGAGCATGGAGCTGGAAGATCTGCTGGCCACCTTGCGGGATTTGCCGGAAGTGCTGCGTTGTGAAGTGTTGGCCGGATAAGACAAGTGAACGAGGTGAACAACATGGTAAAAGTAGCGATCTTGGGCTACGGCACCGTGGGGTCCGGAGTGGCTCAGGTGCTGTGTCAAAATAAAGATGCCATCGCCCGCAGTGTAGGGGACGAGGTACAGGTCAAGTACATCCTGGACGTGCGGGACTTTGACCAGTCGCCCTATGGCGGTACCTTTGTGAAGGACTTTTCGGTGATCGAGGAGGACCCGGAGGTATCCGTGGTGGTGGAGACCATCGGCGGAGCCACGGTGGCTTTGAACTTCACCCAGCGGGCTCTGAGCGCAGGCAAGCACGTGGTGACCTCCAACAAGGAGCTGGTGGCCTGTCACGGGCTGGAGCTCACCCGACTGGCTCAGGAGAAGGGCGTGTGCTACCTCTTTGAGGCCAGCGTGGGCGGTGGCATTCCCATCATTCGCCCCTTGACCATGTGTCTGGCGGCCAACCAGATGGAAGAGGTCTGCGGCATCCTCAACGGCACCACCAACTATATCCTCACTCGGATGATCGGGGCGGGGCTCTCCTTTGAGGCGGCCTTGAAGGAGGCCCAGGAGAATGGATATGCCGAGCGGGACCCGTCGGCGGACATCCTGGGCTATGACGCCTGCCGGAAAATCTGCATTTTGGCGGATCTGTCTTTCGGCAAGAATGTGGACCCCCAGCTGGTGCCCACCGAAGGCATCACTGGTATCACCCTGGCGGATGTGGACTATGCCGACGGTGCAGGCAAGAAGATCAAGCTGCTGGGCCGGGCGCTACGCCAGCCGGACGGACGGGTGTGTGCCTATGTGGCGCCCCATCTGGTGGATGGCAGCCACCCCCTGGCAGGCGTAGAGGATGTATTCAATGCGGTGCTGGTGAAAGGAGACGCTGTGGGCGAGGTCATGTTCTACGGCCCCGGCGCTGGCAAGCTGCCCACCGCCTCCGCTGTGGTGGCGGATGTGATGGACATTGCCCGCTCTAAGGGTGCTCGTCCTCCCATCACCTGGGAGCAGGGCGATGACCAGACGCTGTGCGGCACCGACGAGCTGGACAGCCGCTTTTACGTGCGGGTTCAGGCAGGGGCGGACGCTCTTCGCACCCACGTGGGCGAGATCAAGCTGCTTGCTCGCAGCGGGGCGGCAGCCGGTGAGACCGCCGGTATCACCGAGCAGGCTATGACGGAGCAGCAGCTTCGCTTCAAGCTGGAGGGGATGGAGGTACTCTCCCTCATCCGCGTGCTCAACTGACCCGCCAGATCGGCATAGTATAGGGCAGAATACAGCCCGAAAGGATTGAATGTGCAATGGCATTAATCGTACAAAAATTTGGAGGTTCCTCGGTGGCAAATGCGGAGCGTGTGCGCAATGTGGCCCGCATCATCACCGACGCATACAAAAAGGGAAACAATGTGGTGGTGGTGCTCTCCGCCCAGGGAGACACCACGGACGATCTCATTGAGAAAGCTCTAGAGCTCAATCCCGACCCCTCTCGCCGAGAGATGGATATGCTCCTGTCCACCGGCGAGCAGATTTCCTGCGCCTTGTGCGCCATGGCCATCGAGAAAATGGGCTGCCCCGTGGTGTCCCTCACCGGCTGGCAGGCAGGATTCCACACCAATTCCGGCTATACCAACGCCCGCATCAAGCGGGTGAAGCCCGACCGCATTCTGGAGGAGCTGGACAAGCGGCGCATTGTCATCGTCACCGGCTTCCAGGGCCTGAACAAGCACGGGGATATCACCACCCTGGGCCGAGGCGGTTCGGACACCTCGGCGGTGGCTCTGGCGGCTGTGCTCCACGCCGACCTGTGCCAGATCTACACCGACGTGGACGGCGTATACACCGCCGATCCCCGCCTGGTGCCCAACGCCCGGAAGCTGGAAGAAATTACTTACGAAGAGATGCTGGAGCTGGCGTCCCTGGGCGCTCAGGTCCTGCACAACCGCTCGGTGGAAATGGCCAAACGCTATGACGTCAGGCTGGAGGTGCTCTCCAGTTTCACCGATGCACCCGGTACAAAAGTCAAGGAGGTAGTCAAGCGCATGGAAAAGTCTCATATCAGCGGTGTGGCCAAGGATAAGAACATTGCCCGTCTGGCTCTGGTGGGCCTGGAGGACACCCCGGGTATCGCCTTTAAAATCTTCTCTCTGCTGGCCCGGAACAACGTCAACGTGGACATCATTCTCCAGTCCATTGGCCGCAGCGAGACCAAGGATATCAGCTTCACCGTGGCCAAGAGCGACATGGAGCTGGCCCAGAAGCTGCTGGAGGAGAATCGGGATGTGATCGCCTTCGACCACATCGACGTCTCGGACAACATCGCCAAGGTGTCCATCGTGGGCGCTGGCATGATCAACAACCCCGGCGTGGCTGCCACCATGTTCGAGGCTCTGTTCAATGCGGGCATCAACATCAATATGATTTCCACCAGTGAGATCAAGGTCTCTGTGCTGGTGGATAGCTGCGATGCCGACCGGGCGGTGCAGGTGGTGCACGATCGGTTCTACGACGAATTCAACGGCGCACGGTAATTTGTAGACAAAAAGGGGTGGCCCGGTGGGGCCACCCCTTTTGCGTGGAATAGAAAAAACGGGGGAAACGGTTGCAACAAGGGGGGAATAATGATACAATCAATACGTATTGTCTTGCGAATCCATGGATTGGGCAGGACGCGAAGCAGACCTTTTATGCGAGGTGCGAGGATTGTATTTAAAAGCGCTGGAGATTCAGGGGTTTAAGTCCTTTCCGGAGAAGACGGTGTTGACCTTTGGCGCCGATATCACCGTGATTGTAGGCCCCAACGGATCGGGAAAATCCAATATTGCCGACGCCATTCGGTGGGTGATGGGGGAGCAGTCCACCCGTACCCTCCGGGGCAACAAGATGGAGGATGTCATCTTTGACGGCACCGCCAAGCGCAAGAGCCTGGGGTTTGCAGAGGTGACGCTGGTGCTGGACAACAGCCAGCACCTGCTGGACCTGGAGGAGCAGGAGGTGGCGGTGACCCGGCGGTACTACCGCTCCGGAGAGAGTGAGTACTACATCAACCGCCGTTCCTGCCGCCTGCGGGATATCAATGAGCTGTTTATGGATACCGGTCTGGGCCGGGAGGGCTATTCCATCATCGGCCAGGGCAAGATCGACGAGATTCTGTCGGTGAAGAGCTCGGATCGGCGTGAGGTCTTTGAAGAGGCGGCGGGCATCTCCAAGTACCGCCACCGCAAGGAGGAGGCGGAGCGGAAGCTCCAGCGCACCGAGGAAAACCTGGTGCGCATCAACGACAAAATCGGCGAGCTGGAACTTCAGGTGGAGCCCCTGCGGGTGCAGGCGGAGAAGACCAAGAAATATCTGGTGATGCGGGATGAGCTGCGGGGGCTGGAGATCTCCCTGTGGCTGGAGCAGCTGGAGCAGCTGCGAGCCAGCAGCATCCAGCTGAAAGCGGCCCTGGACACCGCCACCGCCCACCGGGAGGCCCTGCGGCAGGAGCTGGAGGGACTCTACCAGCAAGCGGAAGGCTATGCCCAGCAGATGCAGCAGCATGAGGTGCAGGCCGAGGAGATTCGGCGGGCCCAGAGCGACCTGGAGCAGCAGGTGCACCAGGGACAGAGTCAGTTGGAGCTGCTGCGCCGAGATCAGAAGAACAACACGGACAACATCCAGCGCATTCAGGACGAGCTGGAGCAGCAGGCGGGCCGGGCCGGTTCTCTGGCTCAGCAGGTGCAGCAGCGCCGGGAACGCTTGGAGCAAGTGGAGCGGGCCATGGCGGACTGCCAGGCCCAGCTGGAGCAGCTGGAGGAGAAAATCCGCCACCTCATGGACTCGGTGGGCGGTCTGGACCAGGAGCTGGCCCAGCTGCGGGAACAGGAGCGGCTGGAACAGGCATCCGCCGGAGAGGCCAAGGCCCTGTTGTCCGCCCTGTCTGCGGCGGGGCAGGAGCTGATGGACCGGGAGGAGAGCGTGGCCCGGGAGCTTTTGGAGCAGGAGGCCCAGAAGCGACACATGGAGGAGGAACACGGACGCCTCCAAGGCCAGCTGGACAAGCTGGTGGAGGAGCGGGACGGGGTGTCCAACACCTTGGCAGGTTACCAGATGCGGCTGCAAACCCGGCAGCGGAAGGTCCAGCAGGTTATGGAGACCCACCGCCGCCTGGAGATGGACCACAACAACCTCCAGTCCCGCATCCACATGCTCTCCGAAATGGAGAAATTCTACGAAGGATATTCCAAATCCGTCAAGCTGCTCATGGGCGAGGCCAAACGGGGCGGCTTGTCGGGAATTCGCGGCCCGGTGGCGGGGCTCATCCATGTGCCCGATGCCTATGCTGTGGCCATTGAAATCGCCTTGGGCGGTGCCATGCAGCACGTGGTGGTGGAGCGGGACCAGGACGCCAAGCAGGCCATCGGCTGGCTCAAACGCCGGGACGGTGGCCGGGCCACCTTCCTGCCCATGAACACCATGCGACCGGGTTCCCTCCGGGAGACGGGGCTGGAGTCCCAGCCCGGGTACGTGGGCATGGCCAACGAGCTCATCGGATACCATGAGGATTATCAAACTGTGATGTCCAATCTGCTGGGGCGCATCGTCATCGCCCAGGATTTGGACCAGGCCATGGCCATGGCCCGGCGGTATGGACACCGCTTCCGCATTGTCACCCTGGACGGCCAAGTTCTCAACGCCGGCGGCTCTATGACCGGCGGCTCTGCCTCCCGGTCTGCGGGCATTCTCTCCCGGGCCAACGAGCTGCAGCGGCTGCGGGGCCAGATGACCGCCTTGGAGCAGGAGATGGCGGGGTCCAAAGAGCAGTTGGCCCAGGTTCAGCGGGAGCAAGCGGCGGCGCAATACGAATTGGACAACGCAGCCTCTCAGCTGCGGCAGGCGGAGGACGCTGTGCTCACCCATTCCCAGCAGCTGGAGCACCACCAGCAGCAGCTCCAACAGGTGGAGCAGCGGTGCGCCACCCTGCGCCAGGAGCGGGAGACCTTGCAGCAGCGTGGGGAGGAAAACGCCCAGGCGGCCCAGCGGGCCAAGGAGCGTATCACCCAGCTGGAGGGCTCTGCGGCGGCCATCCAGGCCCAGTCCCAGGACAAGACCCAGGGCCAGAGCACCTTACAGCAACAGCTGGAGGAATGCAGCGAGGACATGGCCGCGGTGCGGGCCAAATTGGCAGGACTCCAGGGCGAACAGAACGCCATGCAGGTGAACCTGTCTCAGCTGGAGCAGTTGCAGCAGGACCTGTCTGGGGACACTGCGGGCCGTCAGGCCATGGTGGAGCAGCTACAGGCCCAGAACCAACAGATTGCCCAGCAGATGGTGGAGCAGGACACCCAGGTGCAGGCGTTGCTGCGCCAGCGGGAGACCTGGAGCGGACAGCTCACCTCCGTCAACCAGAAAAAGCTGGAGCTGGAGGGAAAGCGCAACCAGGCGGACAAGCAGGCCCGAGAGAAGAACAACGACCTATTGTCCATGGAGCGGGAAGTGTCCGTGCTGGAGCAAAAGTCCATGGCAGCGGCCATGGAGGAGGGCCAGATTCTGGACAAGCTGTGGGAGAACTACCAGCTCTCCCACGAGGCGGCCCGCAGTCAGCGGGTGGAGCTGGAGTCTGCCGCCAAGGCCACACGGCGCATTGGGGAGCTGAAACGGAATATCTCCGCTCTGGGCAGCATCAACCCCGATGCGGTGGAGGAGTACCAGCGGGTCTTTGAGCGGTACAGCTACTTTACCGACCAGCGGGATGACGTGTCCGGGTCCAAGCGGGAACTGGAGGGCATCATCCGCCAGATTACCCGGGAAATGACCGACATCTTCCAGGAGAAGTTCCAGGAGATTCAGCGGGCTTTCCAGGAGACATTTTTAGAGCTGTTTCGAGGCGGCAAGGCCACCTTGGAGCTGGAGGACCCGGAGGATGTGCTGGGCTGCGGCATTGAGATCAAGGCCCAGCCCCCCGGCAAGGCGCTGAAGATCATCAGCTTGCTCTCCGGCGGTGAAAAGGCCTTTGTGGCTATTGCCCTGTACTTTGCCATTTTGAAGGTGAGGCCCACTCCCTTCTGCGTCATGGACGAGATCGAGGCGGCCTTGGACGACGCCAACGTGGTGCGCTACGCCCAGTACCTGCGGCGGATGAGCGACCGGACCCAGTTTATCGCTATCACCCACCGGCGTGGCACCATGGAGGAGGCGGACGTCCTCTACGGCGTGACCATGCAGGAACAGGGGGTCAGCCGCATTCTCACCATCAATCTCAACGAGATGGCGCAGGAAATCATTCCAGAAACAACATAAGAGGTGACCAAACATGGGTTTTTTTGATAAAATCAGAAAGATCGGAATTTTCAATGGCTTTTCCAAACTGGATGACGACTTCTACGATGAGTTGGAGGAGTCTCTGGTCATGGCGGACATGGGAGCGGAGACCACCATGGAGGCTGTGGAGGAGCTCAAGCAGCGCTGCAAGCGCAATAAGATCAAGGACACCGATGGGGCCAAGGCCTGCATGAAGGAAATTCTGGCCGAAATCCTCACGGTGGGCGACCCCCGGGTGGATATGAGCCGCACCCCCGCTGTGGTGCTGTTCATCGGTGTCAACGGTGTGGGCAAGACCACCTCCATTGGCAAGCTGGCCGCCCGCTGGAAGGGCGAGGGCAAGCGGGTGCTGCTGTGCGCCGGAGATACCTTCCGGGCCGCTGCCGCCGATCAGCTCACCATCTGGTCGGAGCGGGCCGGGGTGGACATCATCAAGCAGCACGAGGGGGCAGACCCCGCCGCTGTGGTGTATGATGCCATGAGCGCCGCCAAGGCCCGAAAGACCGATGTGGTGCTGGTGGACACCGCCGGACGTCTGCACAACAAGCAGAACCTGATGAACGAGCTGAATAAGATTTCCCGGGTCATTGACCGGGAGTGCCCAGACGCCAGCCGGGAGACCCTGCTGGTGCTGGATGCCACCACCGGACAGAATGGCCTCATCCAGGCCAAACAGTTTGGGGAGAGCGCAGGCATTACCGGCATTGTCCTCACCAAGCTGGACGGTACCGCCAAGGGCGGCATCGTCATCGCCATTGCCAAGGAGCTGGGGGTGCCGGTGAAGTACGTGGGCGTCGGCGAGCAGGTGGGAGACCTGCAGCCCTTTGACGCCAAGGCGTTTGTGGAGGCGCTGCTGTAATGACTTGGTTGATGGTAAGTCTGCTGGTAGCAGTGTACGGCGTGTGGTATGCCGTCAATCCCCGCCCCTATTTGCAGCGTCGTATGAAGCGGAAGGACGTGCCAGAGCAGTCGGTGCGCACCGCCCGCATGGTGGGAATTGTCCTGGCTGTGCTGGGCATTGGCGTGGCCGTGGTTCAGGCCGTGAACCTGGGCCTTGTGGGTTAAATGTAAGGAGGAGAAAGATATGACTCGTTTGGATGGAAGAGCGGTGGACCAGCTCAGAGACATTCACATTGAAACCAATTTTGTCAAATTCCCCGAGGGCAGCGTCCTCATCACCTGTGGCAACACCAAGGTGCTGTGCTGCGCCAGCGTGGAGATGACTGCCCCTCGGCACGTGGCTGAGGGCACCGGCTGGGTGACAGCGGAGTACTCCATGCTGCCCCGGGCCAACCGGGAGCGGTCCCGGCGGGACGTGTCCAAGCTGAAGCTGTCCCCCCGCTCGGCGGAGATTCAGCGGCTCATTGGCCGTTCCCTTCGGGCTGCGGTGGATTTGACCATGCTGCCCGACATGACCATCACCGTGGACTGTGATGTGTTGCAGGGGGACGGCGGCACCCGTACCGCCAGCGTCACCGGCGGCTTTTTGGCCCTGGCCATGGCGTGCAACAAGCTGGTGGCCGACGGAGTGCTGCCCGCCTCTCCCGTAAAACACTATGTGGCCGCCATCTCTGCGGGCATCGTGGACAACGTGCCCATGCTGGACCTGTGCTATGAGGAGGACTCCTCGGCCATGGTGGACCTGAACTGTGTGATGAACGAGCAGGGCGAGCTGGTGGAGCTGCAGGGTACCGGAGAGGGCCGGGCGTTCACCATTGCCGAGCAGCAGCAGCTGGTGGCTCTGTGTCAGAAGGGCATTGAGGAGCTCATTGCACGTCAGAAAGAGATTTTGGAGGGTTGAGGCATGAAATTGGTATTGGCCAGCCAAAATGAGAAAAAACTCAAAGAGATGAACGACATTCTCTCTCAGCTGAGCATTGAGGTGTGCCTCCAGTCCCAGCTGGGGGTCCATGTAGACGTGGAGGAGACCGGGGAGACCTTTGAGGACAACTCCCTGCTCAAGGCAAAAGCGGTGATGGAGGCCACAGGAATGCCCGCCATCGCCGATGACTCGGGCCTGTGTGTGGACGCTCTGGGGGGAGCCCCCGGGGTGTACTCCGCCCGGTACGGCGGACCTGGTCTGGACGATGCGGGTCGGTACCGCCTGCTGCTGGAGAATATGCGGGGCCAGACGCCCCGCACCGCCAAATTCGTCTCGGTGATCACCTGCTGTTTTCCGAATGGGGACGTGATCACCGCCCGGGGGGAGTGCCCCGGCACCATCGCCTATGCGCCCCAGGGCGAGGGCGGGTTCGGGTATGACCCCGTGTTCTTCCTGCCCCAGCGGAAAAAGACCTTTGCCCAGCTGACGGCGGAGGAGAAAAATGAGATCTCCCACCGGGGCCGTGCTCTGGCCCTGTTCCAGGAGAAGCTGAAAGAATATTTAAACAAATAAAGGAGTTCAAATATGGATTTGACAAGCAAGCAACGGGCCCAGCTGCGTGGGCTGGCCAACAACATCGACACCATCCTGCACATCGGCAAGGACGGCATTGGAGACAACCTCATCCGCCAGGCGGACGACGCCTTGGAGGCTCGCGAGCTCATCAAGGGTAAGGTGCTGGAAAACTCCATGCTCTCCGCCCGGGAGGGCGCCGAGGAGCTGGCTCGTGCCACCCGCAGCCAAGTGGTGCAGGTCATCGGCACCAAGTTTGTGCTGTACCGGGAGACCCACAGCAAGGAGAAGGACAAGCGCATCAAATTGGTCAAGTAAACTCCGGTTGACATAGAGATCATTCAAATGGGAAAGGAATGTGATGGGAAGATGAGAATCGGCATTTACGGCGGAAGCTTCAATCCCCCGCATCTGGGCCACATGGCCGCAGCCCGGGCTGCCATAGACAGCCTGAACCTGGACCGGCTGGTGTTGGTGCCCAACCGTCAACCTCCCCATAAGCAGCTGCCCCCCGGCAGCCCTACCCCGCAGCAGCGCATGGCCATGACCGCAATGACAGCGGACCAGCTGGGTCCCAAGGCAGAGGTATGGGACGTGGAGCTCAGGCGGGAGGGAAAGAGCTATACCGTGGACACCCTGGAGCAGGCAGTGGAGCGGTGGCCAGAGGATGAGCTGTGGCTGCTTATGGGCTCGGACATGTTCCTCTCCCTGGAGGACTGGCATCTTCCCCGGCGTATCATGGAACTGGCGGGCATCTGTGCCTTTGCCCGCACCCGGGAGGACATGGACCGCTGCCATACCCATTGTGCAACCCTGACCCAGCGCTATAACGCCCGGGTTCAGGTGATTGAGATTCCCGATCTGCGGGAGGTCTCCTCCACCCAGATTCGCAGCCAGCTGCCCCAGGGTGAGGGGATGCAACATCTCTCCCAGCAGGTATACGGCTATATCCTGCGGGAGCACCTCTATCACACCCATGCCAATCTGGCCCAACTGTCGGTGGAGGAACTGCGGTGCGTGTCCAACTCCATGGTCAAGGCCAAGCGCCTGGCCCACATCAAGGGAACCGAGGAGGAGGCGGTGCAGCTGGCACGCCGCTGGGGCGCCGATGTGGATCAGATGCGCCGGGCGGGGATTCTCCACGACTGCACCAAGTATTTCCCCCTGGAGCAGCACCTGGCCATCTGTGACCGGTATGGGTTCCCCTTGGACGAGATGGAGCGCAGATCGGAAAAGCTGCTTCACTCCAAGAGCGGGGCGGCCCTGGCCCAGCATGTCTTTGGGCAGGAGCAGGCTGTGGTCCAGGCCATCTCCTACCACACCACCGGGCGGGCCAACATGACCCTGGAAGAGATGATTCTCTACATGGCCGACTATATCGAGCCCAACCGGGTCTTTGAGGGTGTGGAGAAGATGCGAGAGCTGGCCTACCGGGACTTGAAGGCGGCCATGCTCATGGGCGTGGAGATGTCCATGGAGGACATGCGGGAGCGCAACCAGCCCATTCACTGCAATACCCTGGAGGCCTACAACTGGCTGAAAGAAACTTGAGAACCGGACACCCCTGAGGGGTGTCTGTGAAAGGAGAAATATCATTGTTAACTTCAAAGGAAATGATCGCACTGGCCGTTCGGGCCCTGGACGCCAAGAAGGGCAAGGACATTAAGGTGCTCTACACCGCCGACCAGACCACCCTGGCCGATTACTTCGTCATCTGCACCGGTACCTCCAACACCCAGGTCAAGGCTCTGTCCGATGCTGTGGAGGACGCCATGACCAAGGCAGGGGAGGAGCCCCACCACGTGGAGGGGCACCGGGGCGGCCAGTGGACCCTGCTGGACTACTCCGCCATTGTGGTCCACGTGTTTACCGAGGAGGCCCGGGAGTTCTACGCGCTGGAGCGCCTGTGGTCCGACGCCACCCCCGTGGACCTGGAGGAGTATCTCATCAAGCCGGAAGCTTGATGTTACGGACAAAAAATTCCCCTGTGCTGCAAAGCACAGGGGAATTTTTGCAATTGACGGATCAATTAGTAGTTCATGCAGCGGCGCTCAAAGTAGGCCTGGGGATGAGCGCACACGGGGCAGACCTGGGGAGCATCGTTGCCCACGTGGACGTGGCCGCAGTTGCGGCAGATCCACACGGTCTGCTCACCGGCGGAGAAGACCATGTCGTTCTCCAGGTTGGCCAGCAGCTTCAGGTAGCGCTCCTCGTGCTCCTTCTCGATGACGGCGACCCCTTCGAACAGAGCGGCGATGCGGTCGAAGCCCTCCTCACGGGCGGTCTCGGCCATCTCCTTATACATGGTCACCCACTCGTAGTTCTCACCCTCGGCGGCAGCCTTCAGGTTTTCACGGGTGTTACCAATGCCGCCCAGCTCCTTGAACCAGATCTTGGCGTGCTCCTTCTCGTTGTTGGCAGTCTCGGTAAACAGAGCGGAGATCTGCTCATAACCCTCCTTCTTTGCCTTGCTGGCGAAGTAGGTGTATTTGTTGCGTGCCTGGCTCTCACCGGCAAATGCTGCCCACAGATTGGCCTCGGTCTTGCTTCCCTTGAGTTCCATATTGTTACCTCCTTTAAGTGACGCTCATAGGATGAGCTTTTTCTCATGATACTACACAGATAGCTGGGAAGCAAGAAAAAATTTCTTAATTATTTTTCAATTTTTATCCCATACTTCTAGTATCACGAAAAGGAGTGTGAGGATATGAAACGCAGACTATCTGTTTTCTTGTTGGTGGTAATGGCCACGTTTGTATTTGCCGGATGTTCGTCCAACGATCCGGTGAAAACAACGCCTGAGGCGGTGCCTGCCACCCAGGTGCCCAACGACGCCGATCAGGGGGGCGGAGCCGGAGGCACCAACGATGAAAACAACGACGGCACACCGGATTCCACCCCGGACCCGGATGAGCGGGTGGAGGACGGCTTGGACGACATCAAGCAGGACGTGGAGAACGGGGTAGACGACGTGAAAGACGACGTGGAGCAGGGCGTAGATGACGTGAAACGGGGCATTGACGATGCCGCCGACAAGGCCCAAGATGAGATGAACGGCATGAAAGACGAGGCCAGCGAGTCCATGAAATAAAACAAGCAGCTGCCAGGGGGGTGCCTTGGCAGCTGCTTTCTGTCTTATTGATAGCTGATGTACTTTTCCATGGTGTCCAGCACGCCGGTGCCTCCGGGCTCTTCGCCAATCTTATGGAAGTCATGGCGGAGATAGAAGGACTTGGCCCGCTGGTTCTCCGGCGCGCAGCGGAGTAGAAGACGCTTGCGGCCCAACTTTCGGTAGCAGGAGATGGCCTGGCCCAACATCTGTACCCCCAGGCCCTTGGAACGGTAGGGGGGGAGCATACAGAAGAAGGGAATGCGGCCCACGCCCTCCTCTGCCTGTTGTTGCCAGTCCATTTGCAGAATCCCGGCGGGCTCGTCGCCCAGCAGAGCAACCAGAACACTCTCCGGGGCGTACTCGGAATTTTTCTTCATCACGTCCAGGAAGGCGGCGCCGTTAAAGTGGTCCATGGTGCCGTGGCTGGTCATCCAGGCCTCTTCCCGAGCCTGCTGATACAGGGCCTCCTCTTCGGGCAGCTGCAAGGGGCGGAACCGTAGACTGTTGTGCCGCATGGCATCCAGCATGTCGGACCCAGAGTTGTCCTTGGGGTGGATGCGGTTGGCCAGATCACCCAGGTGGCTGTTGTCGTTGTAGTAGCAGATATTCACCTGGTCGTCCTGAAACTGGAGTTTGGCCACACAGGTGTTGTCACCCAGAGGCATGTAGCCCATCTCCTCTACAGGGACGCCCAGCC
The DNA here is from genome assembly GCF_002160435.1 of Pseudoflavonifractor sp. An176. NCBI lineage: Bacteria > Bacillati > Bacillota > Clostridia > Eubacteriales > Oscillospiraceae > Pseudoflavonifractor > Pseudoflavonifractor sp. An176. The sequence goes on from NZ_NFKO01000002.1 coordinate 204,263, forward strand.
AGCCGGAGATTCCGGCCCGGATGGCGCTGCCGTGGGAGAATACCGCCACCGTCTGATCGGGGTGGGAGGCGGCAATGCTGGTGATGGCGCACATCATGCGCTCCTGGACGCCGGGGAAGGTCTCGCTGCCATCCACGTGCCACTGGGGATCGCAGAGGAGGAACTGGCGGAGGCTCTCCGGCTCGGCGTGGAGAATCTCGCCCCAGCTGTGGTCTTCCCAGCACCCTGCCCCCACTTCCCGCAGGTCCGCGTCCACACACAGCGGCAAGCCCCGGGACAGACAGATGGCCTTGGAGGTATCCATGGTGCGGGTCAGGTCGCTGGAGTAGACGGCGTCCACGTGGACGTTTTCAAAACGCTTGGCGAGGGCCTGAACCTGACGGTAGCCCAGGGGAGTGAGCAGGCCATCGTACCAGCCGTGACAACGGCGGTACAGATTGCCCTCCGCCTGGGCATGACGGATGAGATAAATTGTGGTCATGTTGGTTGTTCTCTCTTCTCTCGTCAGGAAATTACCAGGGGCGCACGCCGCCAGTGAGTTGGGCGATGGACTCCAGGCCTTGCGCCTGGGCCAGCTCCTTCAGACCGTTCCGCACCTTCACAGGGGTGTAGGGGTCAGCGAAGCAGGCGGTGCCCACCGCCACAGCGGAGGCGCCGGCCAGCATCAGCTGGGCGGCATCGTCGGCCTTGGACACGCCGCCCATGCCCAGAATGGGCAGATTCACAGCCTGGGCCACTTCCCAGACCATGCGCACGGCCACGGGGAGCACGGCGGGGCCGGACAGACCACCGGTGTTCATTTTCAGAATGGGGCGGCGGGTGTTGATGTCAATGCGCATGCCACGCAGGGTGTTGATCAGGGAGAGGGCGTCGGCCCCAGCGTCTGCCACGGCCCGAGCGATCTCGGTGATGTCGGTGACATTGGGGGAGAGCTTCACCATCACGGGGACGGTGGAGTGGGACTTGGCCATGTGGGTGACCTCAGCGGCCAGCTCGGGCTTGGTGCCGTAGGCCAGCCCGCCGGCCTTGACGTTGGGGCAGGAGATGTTCACCTCGATCATATCTACGCCAGCGGCAGACAGCTTCTCGCACATCTCGCCGTACTCCTCGGGGGTGTTGCCGGAGATGTTGGCGATGACCTTCACGTCATACTGACGCAGGAAGGGCAGCTCTTCGGCGATAAAGGCGTCCACGCCGGGGTTTTGCAGGCCCACGGAGTTGAGAATGCCCATGGGGGTCTCTGCAATGCGGGGGGCGGGATTGCCCTCCCGGCGTTGGGCGGTGAGGCCCTTGACACAGATGCCGCCCAGCTCGGACAGATCGTAGAACTGGCCGTACTCCCGGCCGAAGCCGAAGGTACCGGAGGCCACCACAACGGGGTTTTTCAGTTCCACACCGGCCAAATTGACCTTCATGCAGGGTTCAGTCATCCCAGGACACCTCCTTGGAGTCAAATACAGGTCCGTCTTTACACACGTGCTTCTGGTGTCCGTCCGCGCTCTTGCAGGCGCAGACCAGGCAGGCACCCACGCCGCAGCCCATACGCTCCTCCATGGAGACCTGGCAGGGCACGCCCATGGCCTCAGCCACCTTGGCTACCGAGCGGAGCATGGGCTTGGGACCGCAGGCCAGCACGGCGGTGTAGTCGGAATTGCGCTCCAGCTCCTCCCGCACCAGGGCGTCCACAAAACCGTGGTGGCCCATGGAGCCGTCGTCGGTGGCCACGCGCACCTGGCCGCAGCAGGTGGCAAACTCCTCCACCAGCATGGCGTTGCCCTGGGAGCGGAAGCCCAGAATGGCGGTGTTGTTTACTCCGGCGTGCTTGGCGCAGCCCAGCATGGGAGGCACGCCGATGCCGCCGCCCACCAGCAGGTAGCGGCCCTGGGGCTCCATCTGGAAGCCGTGGCCCAGGGGGCCCAGCACATCCAGCTCTTCGCCCACCTGGCGCTGAGCCAGCCAGCGGGTGCCCTCACCCCGGGCCTCAAAGACCATGCGGATGAGGTCTCCTTCCACAGACCAGCTGCAAATGGAGATGGGGCGGCGCAGCAGCAGACCTTCCCCACAGCGCACGTGGACAAACTGTCCGGGACGGGTGATCTGGGCGGCCATGCCGTGGCTCTGGAAGGTCATGGACACACCACCGGAGGGGAGGTGTACGGCCTCCACGATGGTGCAGCGTTGTTCTACAGTCATATCTCTCTCCCTCTCTTGGCTTAGCGCACGGTGATGTATTCCTTCAGCTCATCCCGCATCTTCTCAGCGGCGGCACGAGCGGCCTCCTGGTAGTCCAGACCGTTGTTGTCGGTCTTTTTCCAGGCGCACATGATGGAGCGGGAGGCGTTGATGATGGCGCCGCGGCCCAGCTCGTCAAAGGCGTTGCGCACGTCCTCGGCAGTGCCGCCCTGAGCGCCGTAGCCGGGGACCAGGAAGAAAGTTTTGGGCAGACGGCGGCGCAGTTCCTTGAGCACGGAGGGGTGAGTGGCGCCCACCACAGCGCCCAGAGCCTGATAGCCGCAGGCACCCTCGGTGTCCTTGCCCCAGCGCTCGATGAGGTCGCCCATGACGGTGTACACCACACGGTCACCGGCCACCATGTCCTGGAGCTCCACAGAGGAGGGATTGGAGGTCTTGGCCAGCACGAAGGCGGACTTGTTGCGGGCCACGCACTCCTTGAGGAAGGGCTTGATGGCGTCAGAGCCCATGTAGCCGTTGAGGGTTACACAGTCGGCGTCGAAGGCGGAGAGGTTGGCGCTGCCCACCTGGGTGGTGCCCAGCCAGCCCTCGGCGTAGGCGGTGGCGGTGGTGCCGATGTCGCCCCGCTTGATGTCGGCGATGACGTACAGACCCTTGCTCTTGGCGTAGGCCATCACGTCCTCCATCACCTTCATGCCACGCCAGCCCAGCATCTCAAAATAGGCGGCCTGGGGCTTGACGGCGGGGACCACGTCACAGAGGGCGTCAATGAGACCGCAGTCGAACTCGGCCACCGCCTCAGCGGCGGCTTCCAGGGTCTCGCCCAGACGGTCGGTGTGCTTTTTCAGAATGTGAGGGGGAATGTACTCCACACGGGCGTCCAGACCGGCCACGGTGGGGTTGGCTTTCTCACGGATCTTTTCCTGCAAAACATCAAATGACATCTCTTTCATCCTCCTGATAAATGATCTGACCCATCGAAATGGTGTATTTCACTTTGCCTTTCAGCTGGAAACCGTGGAAGGGGGTGTTACGGCCCTTGGATGCGAAGGTGTCCCGGTTCACCGTCCAGACCTGGTCGGGGTCGAAGAGCACCAAATCCGCAGGACGGCCCTCCTGGAGGGTGCCGCCGGGCAGCCGGAGCAGGGAGGCAGGGGTGGTGCTCATGCGGTCGATCACCTTCATCAGGGACATGTGCCCGGCATGATAGAGGTAGGTGAGGGCGAGGCCCAGAGAGGTCTCCAGACCCACCATGCCACTGGGGGCTTTCTCCAGAGGCTGGGCCTTTTCCCAGGCGCAATGGGGGGCGTGGTCGGTGACAATGGCATCAATGGTGCCGTCCTTCAGGCCCTCCAGAATGGCGGCCCGGTCCGCTGCCGTTCTCAGCGGGGGATTGACTCGGGCCATGGTGCCCTGGCGCAGCACCTCTTCCTCGGTGAGAATGAAGTACTGGGGGCAGGTCTCACAGGTGACGGCCACACCCTCCGCCTTGGCTCGGCGGATGATGTTCACAGTGCCAGCAGTGGAGATGTGGCAGATGTGCACCCGGGCTCCGGTTTCCTTGGCCAGCATCACATCCCGCATCACCTGCAATTCCTCGGCGATGGCGGGGCGACCGGGGAGGCCCAACTGGCGGGAGACCACACCCTCATTGACGGCGTAGTTGCGCACCATGTCCTTATCTTCGCAGTGGTCCAGAATGGGCAGACCCAAGGTGCGGGCCTGCTGCATGGCCTGGCGCAGCAGAGCCAGGTTCTGGACGGGTACGCCGTCGTCGGTGAAGGCGGGTACGCCCGCTTTCCAAAGGGCCTGGAAGTCGGTGAGAGCTTCGCCCTTCTGGCCCTGGGTGACAGCGCCAGCGGGATAGACGTGGATACCCGTGTGGGCGGCCTTCTCCTTCACCAGGGCGACCACTTCGGGGCAGTCGGTAGCAGGGCGGGTGTTGGGCATGGCCACCAGGGTGGTCACGCCGCCACGGGCGGCGGCAGCGCACCCGGTGGCAATGGTCTCTTTATCTTCCTGGCCGGGCTCTCGCAGGTGGACGTGGAGGTCCACCAGGCCGGGGGCAACCACCAGACCGCTGGCGTCCAGTGTGGAGCAGTGCTCCTCGGGGGTGGTCAGGGATTCGCCCACAGCGGAAATCCGTCCGTTGTCAATCAATATATCACAGATTTGATTCAGGCCGGTGGAGGGGTCAACCACATGTCCACCTTTCACCAGTAATTTCAAATTTCTCACTCCTCATGTTACTTCTACTTATATATTCGGCCTATTATACACGAAATAGCAGCAAGATGCAATTCGTAATTGCAAAAAAGTATGCCATCAATCCCAAAAAAGTGAAGTGAAACACAGGGTGAAACAGGGCGGGACTGCCAAGATGAGGTACGAAAACGACAAAAAAGGCATCTGAAAAAACAGATGCCTTTGCAAAGAGCTTGCCATTGAGCTTCGAGAACTTACAGTGGCTTGAACTTGATTACCACACAGCCGTATGTTTCTTCCTTCTCCTTGGACCACCAGCCCCGATAGGTGTCTTGAACCAGTTGTTCCACCGTAATTCCTCGGTCTGCAAAATCCTCTTCCCAGAAATCCTGATAGCAGGTTTTGAAGTCTCCATAAATGTGCAGGCTTTCCACCAGTACGGTGACCCGTTTGTTGGACTCCGTGTTATAAAATGTGATGGTGTCTCCGGGGCGGATGTTTTGCCGTTTCTCATCATATAAACGGTACTTCCGACGCTTTTGCCCGGATTTGACGGTTTCAAAATTTTCGGGGTACAGCCCCATTTCGTGATTCATATGATCCACCTTCACCTTCTGAATGGGATGAAAAAACAAGAATCTCGAATGCAATCGCATTCGAGATTCTTGGTACGGCTGGAGGGATTCGAACCCCCGACCTTTTGGTTCGTAGCCAAACACTCTATCCAGCTGAGCTACAGCCGCATATGAAAAGCTTTTGGAGCTGGTGACGTGACTTGAACACGCGACCTGCTGATTACGAATCAGCTGCTCTACCAACTGAGCTACACCAGCATTCCTGTCGTGCCTTCGTGGCAGAGGCGAGGCTCAAAAGCTTGATTATCTTACCACGGGGATGGACATTTGTCAACCCTATTTTTCAAAATTCCCAGAGATGATTTTCCGGTGTCGTGAAAAACAAAAAAGTTGCCTCCTCCATCGTGGGCGAGATGGAGGAGGCATGGTTTTCAAAAGAGAGAGGGAGGAGTTGTCATTTCTGATACTGTTAGGATACCACATCCCAGATTGTGTGAGTGGATATTCTTTGAAGTTTTTTTGAAGAAACTGTGAATAACCCCTCAGACCTGATCTTGGGGCGGTGGGGGCATGGAACTAGAGGGCTTGTAAGCCAGAGCTTGCAGGAGGCTCCAGGCTGGCATAGCCTGGTCGGGGTAATCCAGCTGTATCCAGACATGTTCCGGTGGTATGCAAAATTCGGAGGAATGGGTCTCAAACCAGTGTGATGAAATCTGCGCTTGCATATCCTTCTGTCCCGTCAAAGGAAACCAGGTACCAGTCCTGCCACTGGTTGAGGATGGTCAAGATGGCCCCGTCATAGGCCTTGGCAATGACAGGGGCGGACAGGGAAGGGCGGGAACGGATGTTCAGGTGCCCCCAACTCACGTCCACCACCCCCTGACGAGGGGCGTTGGGGGCCAGGAAGGGAATTTGGAAGTATTCCGCCAGGGCCTGGACGATGGTCCGGGCGATGAGGTCCAGATTGGTCTGCACCCACACGGCGTCATCCAGGTTGTCATGGTAGCCCAGCTCCAAAAAGACGGAGGGGGCCCGGGTGAGCCGGACCTCTCCAATGGTACGGGTAGGCTCCACCCGCACTTTGTCCGGTAAGGGGTAGATCTCCCGCAGATGGTCGGCCATAATGGTGGCGGCTTTGGTGCCCTGGACGCTGCCCGGGTAATGGAACACCAGGACACCTCGGTTCTGGCCATATTCTCCCTCTGGGGAGGCATTGGAGTGCAGCGCCAGGTGTAGGTCGTAGTTTCCTGCATTGGAGGCCCGGATGGAGGACGCAGCCGTCATATCCGGGGTGTTTCGGCTGTATCGAATCCCGGTGGCCTCCAGGTATGGAATCATGGCATCGGCAAGGCGGTTCATCCACTCCTCTTCGCTGCCGCCGTTGACGTATAAGTTATTCTCCTGGGTGGAGGGAGATAGATAAATGATAGGCATGATGTTACCTCCTTCATCCCAGTGTATGCCCCAAAGGGCAAAGTGACCGCCCTTCCCGGGAAAAGGCCGGGAAGGGCTGCGTGTTACATATGAGAGTATAGGGTGTGGGCCAGACGGGAGAACTCCTCCAGGCCCAGCTGCTCGCCACGGACTGTCTCTGCAAATCCGCACTCGGTCAGCACATCTCTCAGCTGCTCTTTGGACAGCTGGCTGCCGTAGGCCGAGGACAGGGCATTGAGAAGGGTCTTTCTCCGCTGGGCGAAGGCGGCCCGGATGACGGAGAACAGCTGCTTGGGGGGGCAGTCCACCGGGGGAGTGTCCCGCAGGGTCATGCCGATCACCGCCGAGGTCACCTTGGGGGCGGGGAGGAAGCACTGGGCAGGCACCTCGAAGAGGTACTCGCACACGGCGTGGTACTGGCAGAACAGGGAGAAGGCCCCGAAGTCCGAGGTGCCGGGCTGGGCACAGATGCGCTTGGCCACCTCCCGCTGAATCATCACCGTGACCCGGCGGAAACAGCCGCTCTCCAGCAGCAGGGTGATGACGGGGGTGGTGATGTTGTAGGGCAGATTGGCGCAGGCCATGGGGGTGAGCCCCTGGAACTTCTCCTCTACCAGTTGGGGGATGTTCAGCTTCATCACGTCGCCGGGGACGATCTCCACGTTGTCATAGCCGCCTACGGTCTCCTCCAAAATGGGGAGCAGGGAGCGGTCCAGCTCCACTGATACCACTTTGCCCGCCTGTTGGGCCAGCTGCACGGTGAGGGGGCCAATACCGGGGCCGATCTCCAGCACGCCGCAGCTCTCATCCAGCTGGGCGCTGTGGGCGATGTCTCGGGGCACCCAGTCCTCAATGAGAAAATTTTGGCCCATAGACTTGGAAAAGTGGAATCCGTGGCGGGCCAACAGGGCTTTAATATCAGAAAGATTGGTCAAATCCATGATGTGTTCTCCTTTGTCAACAGGGCTGTGCCGATGGCGGTGGCGCAATCGGCATGGGGCGCGATGACATAGTTGGGGGCGTAGAATTGCGTGAAGACCTGAAAGCGGGCCTTGGCCTGGGGGAGCCGGGTCAGCGCCCCCAGCAGCACCACGTCAGATACCTGGTGGGCCCCGCAGGCCAGCATGGCCATGGTGCCGGTGCACTCCAAAACCAGGTTCAACAGCCCGGCGGACCAGTCCGCCCGGGTGGAGTCGGGGGAGGCCTTGGCCAGATTGGAGGAGGTGAGGCTGGGGTCTAAGGTCTCCGAACCCTCAAACAGATCTCCAATGCGCAGATCCACCTGCCCCAAATCGCCCTCATTGGCCAGCTGAAACAGCTCATCCGGGGTGTGGACCCCTAGAAGGCCTCGCCCCAGGCCCATGAGGGTGCCGCCCCCAATGCCTGTGCCGCCCAGGTGGGTGTAAGCGCCGTTGCGGGCCAGAACAAAGGTGGTGCCCGTGCCCATGTTCACCACCAGGGCATCGTCCCTCCCGGACAGAAAGCAGCCGCCGCAGCCGATGGCGTCCAGCTCGGACACGGTGCACAGGGGCAGACCCATAGTATCTGCCCCACAGCGGGAGCCGTTGAGCCCAGTGACTGCCACATGGGTGATGGGAAGGGAGCGGATACCAGAGTGCTCCAGGGCCTGCTGGAGGGTGTGGGCGCTGGTGTCGCAGTTGGATTGATAGTAGGTGGTACAGATGCGGTCTCCGTCCAGTACCGCCAGTTTCACGGCGCTGGTTCCGGCATCAATGCCCAAAATCATGGCAGGCACCTCCCTTTGTTATTTCAGACGCAGCTCGTAGGCCACCCGGCGTGCACCTTGGTGCTCCAGGTTTCCACGATACTGAAAATTCACGGCCTTCATGTGGGCCAGCAGTTCCTTGTCCTTCTTGCTCACGGCCATGCGCAGCCAGGGGCTGCCCGCCTGTCTGGCCAGCGCCTCGGCCTGTTCCAGCAGCTTGTCCACCAGGTCGGTGTGGAGGAGGGCAGGGTCCTGGCCGTGGAGGGTGAGGAGCATGCTGCGCTCCGGGGCAGACCACTTGCCGTCCTGAATGCCCAAATCCTCCTCTGCCTCCAGGGGGTTGAGGGAGAAGCAAGCTGCTGGCTCCGGCCCGTGACACAGCAGGTAGCTGTGAGGGGGCATAGCGTCGGTGTGGGGCCAGGGAATGGAGGCCCACAGCTCCGGTGTGGCCGGGACGGTATAGACGGGATGGGGGAGGGGGCGGAGCAGTTCCTCCGCCCGGATTTCTGCCAGCAGCTTCTGGTCCTCCTTGGAGGATAGGTCCAGCTGGGCGTACAGGTCAGGGCGGCGGTCCCGGGTGCGGAGAATGGATTGCTTACGCCGCCAACGTTCCACCTTCTTGTGGTCTCCGCAGGTGAGCACCTTGGGTACCTCCATGCCGTGCCACTGGGCGGGGCGGGAGTACTGGGGGTATTCCAACATGCCGTTCCAGTGGCTCTCGTCCTCAAAACAGGCGTCATGGGAGAGAACCCCAGGGATGAGGCGGCACACAGCGTCTGCCACCGCCATGGCGGCGATCTCACCGCCGGTGAGGACAAAATCCCCCAGGGAGATCTCCTCGTCCACATACGCGTCAATGAACCGCTGATCAATGCCCTCGTAGTGGCCGCACACCAGAATCAGGTGATCGTACTCCCGGGCCAGACGGCGGGCGTCCTCCTGGGTGAAGGTCTTGCCGCAGGGGGAGAGATAGATGGTGTGGGGGCGGCACTGGCTCTCCTGGCGGATGTGGTCCCAGCACTGGTAAAGTGGGTCTGCCTGGAGAATGGCCCCCTGGCCGCCGCCATAGGGGTAATCATCCACCTGCTTTTGCTTGTTTTTGGTGTAGTCCCGAATCTGATGGGTGAGAATGCGGATGTAGTCCCGTTCCTGGGCACGGCCCAAAATGGACTCGCTGAGCACGTCCCCCACAGTGTCAGGGAACAGGGTCATAATATCAATGTGATACATGCCTCTCACATCCCCTCAATGAGGCGAACCTTGATATAACCCCCGTCCACATTGGTCTCCAGAATAAACTCCGGCACGGCGGGGATGAGAATTTGACGCTCCCCTTCCACCACATACACCTGCTGGCGGGAGGGGGAGAGAATGTCTTTCAGAGTGCCCAGCTTGCCGCCGTCCTCGTCCACCACGTCCAGGCCGATGATATCGGCCAGGAAGAAGGTGCCCTCAGGCAGGTTGGCGTCCTCTCGACGGATGTGCACCACCTTGTTTTTCAGCAGCATGGCGGTGTTTACGTCGGACACACCCTCCAGCTGAGCGATGACGCTGTTTTTGTGGACCCGGGCATTCAAAACCTTCACCGGCTTGCCGTCGATATACAGGGTGGAGAACTGGCAGAGAAAATCGGCGCTGTCCGCCCAGGGGACGATTTTCACCTCACCGCGAATGCCGTGGGTGTTGACGATTTGGCCGCACTCCAGATAGGGATGGATCATAATCGGTTCACCTCTTTGTGTCAAAATCAAAAAGGCGGGGGCTTGCCCCCGCCTTAAGCGGCTGTATCAGTCGATGATGTCAACGGATACCTTTTTGCCCTGACGCTGGGCAACCGAGCGCATCAGCGCCCGAATCTCCTTGGCGATGCGGCCCTGACGGCCGATCACCTTGCCCATGTCCTCAGCGGCTACACGCAGTTCCAAAACAGTCTCTGCGGGAGTCTCGTGCTCGGTCACAGAAACCTGGTCCGGATGCTCCACCAGGTTTTGGGCAATATAAGTGAGCAATTCCTTCATGAGGACCTCCAATCGCGCGCTTACAGGCCAGCCTTCTTCAGCAGGTCACGCACGGTGTCGGTGGGCTGAGCGCCGGTCTTGATCCAAGCCTGAGCACGCTCCACGTCGATGTTGACGGCAGCGGGATTCTGGCGGGGATCATAGGTGCCCAGCTCCTCGATGAAACGACCATCCCGGGGATAGCGGGAATCGGCAACCACAACGCGGTAGAAGGGAGCCTTCTTAGCACCCATACGACGCAGTCTGATCTTAACCATTGTATCTTCACCTCCATAGATTCTAGCATGTATATGGCAATGTCCGTGGGGGACAGAAACCAACCTTAAAAGGGCAACCCCATGCCTTTGATGCGGCTGAGCAGGCCTTTGGCCTTCTTGGGATTGGAGAACTGGCGGGTGAGCATCTGAATCGCCTCAAACTGCTTGAGCAGGCGATTGACGTCCACCACCTGGGTGCCGGACCCGGCGGCAATGCGCTTTTTCCGGCTGGAGTTGAGCACGGAGGGATTCTCCCGCTCATAGGGGGTCATGGACTGGATGATAGCCTCGATCTTGCTCAGACCGGCCTCGTCCACATTGAAGTCCAGCTTTTTGCCGTTCATGCCCGGGAGCATGGCGGCAATGTCCTGCATGGAGCCCATCTTTTTCACCTGCACCAGCTGGTCATAAAAGTCAGCCAGGGTGAACTTGTTTTTGCGCAGGCGCTCCATCTGCTCGGCGGCCTTTTTGGCGTCCAGGCTCTGCTCGGCCTTCTCAATGAGGGAGAGCACGTCGCCCATGCCCAAAATACGGCTGGCCATGCGGTCGGGGTGGAACACCTCGATGTTGTCCAGCTTCTCGCCGGTACCGGCAAACTTGATGGGCTTGCCAGTGACGGCTCGGATGGACAGAGCAGCGCCGCCTCGGGCGTCGCCGTCCAGCTTGGTGAGCATGACGCCGTCAATGTCCAGAGCATCGTCGAAGGCCTTAGCGGCGTTCACGGCGTCCTGACCGATCATGGCGTCCACCACCAGCAGAATCTCAGTGGGGTTGACGGCAGCCTTCACAGCCTTTAGCTCATCCATGAGCTCCTGGTCAATGTGCAGGCGGCCGGCGGTATCCAAGAACACCATGTCGTTGCCATGTTTTTTGGCATGCTCCACGGCGGCTTTGGCAATGTCAACGGGGTTGGTCTGCCCCATCTGGAAGACCGGGATGTCCAGCTGCTCACCCACCACTTCCAACTGCCGGATGGCGGCGGGGCGGTAGATGTCACAGGCGGCCAGCAGGGGGCGCTTGCCCTGCTTTTTCATCAATCCGGCCAGTTTGGCGCCGTTGGTGGTTTTACCTGCACCCTGCAAGCCCACCAGCATGATCACGGTGGGAGGGGCAGAGGCGATGGCCAACTTGCTGTCCCCGCCGCCCATGAGAGCGGTGAGCTCCTCATTGACGATCTTGATGATCATCTGGGCGGGGGTGAGGGACTCCAGCACGTCGGTGCCTACGGCACGCTCGGTGACAGAAGCCACAAAGTTCTTGACCACCTTAAAGTTGACGTCCGCCTCCAAAAGAGCCATTTTGATCTCTTTCATGGCGACCTTCACGTCCGCCTCGCTAATGCGGCCCTTGCCACGCAGGCGTCGGAAGGTGGCGGAGAGTTTTTCCGTTAAGCTTTCAAATGCCATAGCTTACTCCTGTTTGAGTTTGGCGGTGTGTTCCTTAATACTCAGGGCGATCTCCTCCAGGGTAGAGGCGGTACAGGACCCGGCTCGCACAGCCTGGAGCAGTCGGTCAGCCGCTTCGTCAATGGCCAGCAGTTCTTTCTGGCTCTGGTGGAAGCGGCGGATGAGGTGAGTTTTCTCCTCAATCTCGTCCATGGCGGCCTCTGCCCGGACAATCACGTCCCGGACACCCTGGCGGGAAATGCCGTAGTTCTCGGCGATCTCGGACAGGGACAGGTCGTCGTTGTAGTAGAGATCGAAGAACTCTTTCTGACGATCGGTGAGCAGATCACCATAAAAATCATAGAGCATCGACATGCGGTACGCCTGATTTTTCATGGTGAGCACCTCCTTGACCGCGGGTTGTAAAGCAGACGAACTTTACAATGGATACTATACCATAGCCATCTCGGGCTGTCAAGGGAAAACACTTTCCATATACCTGGACAAATACAACAAAAATAACCTCCCCTCAAAAGTGTGGTTGTGGATTTTGCTGCAATGAAACGTGTGGAAAGGGGTGTGGCTGTTTTTATAGTGGAAAGATGGAGAAAATGATGTATAATATGCGTACTGAAATTCCCTGAAGGAGGAACGGTATGGAGCGATTCCACAAAACCCTGGCTGACGGGGTAGAGTTGGTCATGACTCGGACCAACCAGTTCAAAACCGGCGTATTCAGCGTGACGCTGACGGTGCCCCTGCGGGCGGACACCGCCACGGCCTACGCTTTAATTCCCGATGTCCTGTACCGGGGCAGTCGGAACCATCCCAACATGGAGAGCCTGTCCGCTGCCACGGACGAGCTCTACGGCGCATCCCTGGGCCCTGCGGTCCGTCAGCGGGGAGAGAGCCAGTGCGTGGGATTCCAGTGCAGCTTTATTGACGATCACTATGCCCTGGACGGTATGGCAGTGTTGGAGCCTGCCTTTGCCCTGGTGGGGGAGATTCTGCTGGACCCCTACACCGAGGACGGGGTGTTTTCCCAGGATTTTGTGGCCAGCGAGGGGGCCAATCTGGCCGACCGCATTGCCGCCCGGGTCAACGACAAGCGGGGCTGGTCCATCTTCCGGCTGGTACAGGAGATGTGCGCCCAAGAGGCCTATGCGGTGGACAAGCTGGGGGATGCCCAGACCGCCTGCAGCATGACGGCCCAGGCGCTGTGGGACCATTATCGGACTCTGCTCCGGACCAGCCGTGTTACTTTTTATTATGGTGGTTCTGCCGATGTGGAGCGGGTGGAGCAAGCCATTGCCCGCTCCTTTGCTCCGCTGCTCTCTGCCAGACAGGCTCCGGTGGTGTGCCAGGTGGTGGATCGTCCCCAGAGCGGTGAGGTGCGGGAGGTCACCGATGTGATGGACGTCACCCAGGGCAAGTTGGCCTTGGGCTTCCGCACCGGCGGGGTGGTGGTGAACCATCCCCAGTTTGCAGCGCTGCTGGTGTGCAACGCCCTGTACGGCGGAACTGCCCACTCCAAGCTATTTACCAATGTGCGGGAGAAGATGAGCCTTTGCTATTTCGCCTCCTCCATGCTGGATAAGGTGAAGGGGCTGATGGTGGTGTCCTCGGGGGTGGAGTTTGCCAAGTTCGGCGTGGCCAAGGAGGCCATTCTGGCCCAGCTGGATGCCGTTCGTCAAGGGGACTTTACCCAGGAGGAGCTGGAAGCCGCCATCCGCTCGGTGGTCAACGCCTTGGTCAGCCGCAAAGACAGCCAGGGCTTAATGGAGGACGACGGGGTGTCCACGGCACTGTCTGGGGGAGACCCCACCCGCCCGGACGAGCTGGCCCAGCAGGTGGAGCAGGTCACCCATGCCGATGTGGTGGCGGTGGCCCAAATGCTGGCGCTGGACACCATCTATTATCTCACGGGGGAGGAGGGCTGACATGGAACTGCGGGAATATCAGTTGCTGGGCGAGAAGATTCATCGACACCGCCTGGAAAATGGGCTGGAGATTCTGGTGGATGTGCGGCCGGAATACGCCAAGCAATTCGCCTTTTTTGCCACCCGTTACGGTGGCATGCACCTGCGCTTTCACAATGAGGACGGGCACTGGGTGGACACCCCGGCGGGAGTGGCCCACTTCCTGGAGCACAAGATGTTTGACTCCGAGGAGGGCAATGTGCTGCAAATCATGGCCGCCAACGGGGCGGTGGACAATGCCTTTACCGCTGCGGCCATCACGGGCTACTATTTTGAATGTACCCGGGGCTTTGAGGAAAACCTGCGCACTTTGCTGAGCTTTGTCACCACTCCTTTTTTCACAGAGGAGAGCGTGGCCAAAGAGCAGGGCATCATTGCTCAGGAAATCCGCATGTGCCTGGACGACTCGGACGTGGAAGTGTACTACCAGCTCATGGAGGCCATGTATCAAAACCACCCGGTGCGGGTGCGAGTGGCAGGCAGCGAGGCATCCATTGCCCAGATCACCCCGGAGGTGCTGTACCGCTGTCATGAGGCCTTTTACCGCCCGGATAACATGGTGCTGTGCGTGGCGGGCTCTGTGGACCCCCAGCGGGTGGTGGAGCTGGCCCGGGAGATTGTGACCCACACCGGAGGTGGCGTGGGCCAGGCAGACTTGGGGCAGAAGGAACCGGTCCAGGTGGCCCAGTCCTACGTGCAGCGGGAGATGCCGGTGTCCGTGCCGGTGTTCGAGTTGGGCGTGAAGGGAACCCCTGCCCCGGAGGGGCAGGAACTGCGCCAGCAGCTGGTGGGAGAACTGGTGTGCGACGTGCTCTTTGGCGCCTCTGCGCCCCTGTATACCAAGCTGTATGAGGAGGGACTCATCAACAGCAGCTTCGGCGGAGACTACGAGTCGGTGCCGGGATGTGCCTACCTCATGGCAGGCGGCGAGAGCCGGGACCCCAAGGCGGTACGGGATGCCGTGCTGGCCGAGGCCCAGCGGCTGTGCCGGGAGGGTCTGGACCCGGAGCTGTGGGAGCGCCTGAAAAAGGCCGCCTATGGCAGCATGGTGCGGCGGCTCAACTCCCTGGAGGACACCTGCATTGAGTTGGCCCAGAACTATTTCCGGGGTGAGGAGTATCTGAATTTCCCCCAGTGTTTCCAGAGCATTGAGTGGGCGGACGCCAGAGCGATGCTGGAGCAGTGGTGTGTGCCCGAGCGGGTGGCCCTGTCGGTGGTGTGCCCGGTGGGTACAGGCGATCAGGAAAGGTGGGATTGATCGTGGTCAATACGGTGTCGTTTCCCGGCCTGGGCCTGGAATTTACCCTCAACCGGGTGGCGCTGAACCTGTTTGGTAAGGACATCTATTGGTATGGCGTCATTATCGCCTTTGGATTTCTGCTGGCGGTGTTTTACTGTACGAAAAAGGCTGCCAGCTTGGGCGTGGACAGTGAAAAACTCATTGATATGTTGTTTTTCGCTGTGCCTCTGGCCATCATCGGGGCCAGAGCTTACTATTTAATTTTCTATTTGTCTCAGTTTCGCGCCGCAGACGGCCCCTTTGACTGGGGACGGGCCATTGCCATCCGGGACGGCGGCCTGGCCATCTACGGCGGTGTGATTGCAGCGGTGATCACCGTGGCGGTGTACTGCAAGGTGCGCCACCAGTCCTTTTGGAACTATGCGGATGTGGGCTGTTATGGGCTGCTTATTGGCCAGGCCATTGGCCGCTGGGGCAACTTTGTCAATGTGGAGGCCTACGGCGGCTTGACCACGCTGCCTTGGCGCATGTGCTCCACCTCCATTGCCAATGAGCTGATGGACAAGGGCCTGCTGGAGTCCCAGGAGGCATATCAGAGTATTTTGGACGGCACCCTGGGCGTACACCCCACCTTCCTCTATGAATCTCTGTGGAATGTGCTGGGCTTTGTGCTCTTGGTGCTGCTGGCTCGGAAGGGTCGGAAATTTGACGGACAGATTTTCCTGTCCTATGTGGCATGGTACGGCATTGGCCGTGCCATCATTGAAGGAATGCGCACCGACAGCCTGTATTTCTTTGGTACCGGGCTGCGCACGTCTCAACTGGTGGGAATTATTTCTGCGGTGGCCGCCATCATCATCATGGTGATTCAATGGAAGCGGGGGAAGGGTGTTACGCCGCCCCTGACTGCGGCCGGGAAGGAGCAAGAAGAACATGGCAATTAAGATGGATGGCCTGGCTCTGGCCAAAAAGTTAAAGGAACAGGCCAGGGAGGAGGCGGCACAGCTGCGGCGCAGACCGGGCCTTGCGGTCATTATCGTGGGGGACAATCCTGCCTCCCGGGTATACGTCAACAGCAAGCGTAAGGACTGCGAGGAGTGCGGTTATTACAGCGAGGAGTACGCCCTGCCGGAGACCAGCACCCAGCAGGAACTGCTGGACCTTATCGGTGAGCTGAACCGCCGGGAGGACATCGACGGTATTCTGGTACAGCTACCTCTGCCCCGGGGCTTCTGTGAGGAAGAGGTGTTGCTGGCCATTGATCCCGGCAAGGATGTGGACTGTTTCCACCCCTATAACGTGGGAAAGCTCACCATCGGTCAGCCGGTATTCCAACCCTGTACCCCCGGCGGTGTTATGGAGCTGTTGAAGGAGTACCACATTGACCCCACCGGTAAGCGGTGCGTAGTGCTGGGGCGCTCCAACATTGTGGGTAAGCCCATGGCAATGCTGCTGCTCCACGCCCATGGCACTGTCACCGTCTGCCATTCCCGTACCCCGGATATGAAAGAGATCGCCGCCACGGCGGACATTCTGGTCTCTGCTGTAGGTCAGGTGGGCCTGGTCACCGGGGATATGGTGAAGGAGGGAGCGGTGGTCATCGACGTGGCCATGAACCGCAACGCCGAAGGTAAGCTGTGCGGCGATGTGGTGGTGGAGGAAGTGGAGCCCAAGGCCTCCTATCTCACCCCCGTGCCCGGCGGCGTGGGCCCCATGACCCGGGCCATGCTCATGCTGAACACCTTGACCGCGGCCAAAAACCATTTGAAATGAAGCAAGCCCCGCCGATCTCGGCGGGGCTTGTTGCTTACAATTTAGCGGCGTAGTCACACACGGGAGCCAAGGGGCACATGCCGCACTTGGCCTGGCGGGCGGTGCAGATAGCCCGGCCATGGAGCACCAGGCGGTGGCAGAAGTCGTTGGACTCCTCTGGGGGAAGAATTTCCCGCAGCTGCTTTTCCACTTTGCCGGGGTCCTTGGTGCCATCGGTGAGGCCCAGACGTCCGGAAATGCGGATGCAGTGGGTGTCTGCCACCACCACACCTGGGGTGTGGAACACATCACCCAAAATCAGATTGGCGGTCTTGCGCCCCACGCCGGGCAGCGCCACCAGCTCCTCCATGGTGCCGGGGACCTTTCCGCCGTGTTGGGATAGGAGCATCTGGGCGCACAGCACCAGGTCCCGGCTCTTGGCCCGGAAGAATCCGCAGGAGTGGATGTATTCTCCCACTTCCTCCACGTCTGCCTGGGCGAAGGCCTCCAGGGTGGGGAAGCGGGCAAAGAGGGCGGGGGTGACTTGGTTGACCCGCTCATCGGTGCACTGGGCAGAGAGCCGCACTGCAAAGAGCAATTCATAGTCTTTCTTATATTGCAGCGAGCAGATGCCGTCGGGATAGAGCTGCTTGAGTCCATCCACCATGGCACGGACTTGCTGGGGAGTTTTCATATGTATGACCATTCCTTTCCGCTGCGCTCCAAGGCACCAAAGGGAATGAAACACGGTATCTCTGACGCAGCAAGTAAAAATTTGTTAAACTGTACTTGAGGGAGCAGGCACACTACAGAGCACGTGGAGGTAAGTAGGCTCAGCAGTGGCTGGACTGAATATGTATGTGTGCCGGACGCTCTTTCAAGCACCAATGAGTAGGGCAAAGAACCCTGTAACCTTATCTTTGGAGAGACGGACTACTTCAATCTTTCAGTGAGTGTCCAGTCCCTGCCTGTTCCCTCAAATACTGTTTCGAGGGGATGTGTTATGCTTAAAATCGTTTACCGCATCTGCTGCGGGATGGATGTCCACAAGTCCTTCGTTGTTGCCTGTATCGCTTCTACCAATGAGCAGGGTGTGACGACCTACAAGCGCAAGCGGTTCTCCACATTTACCGGAGATTTGCGACGGTGCGCAGCTTGGCTGGCCCAGAATAATTGCAAAGATGTGTGCATGGAATCCACGGGGAAATATTGGATTCCTATTTACAATGTTTTGGAGTCCTCCTGCAATATTGTTCTTGCTCATCCCAAGTATGTGAAAGCGATTCGAGGTAAGAAAACGGACAAGCGGGACGCCAAGTGGATTGCTGACATCTTCAAGCACGACCTTGTCGCTGGGAGCTTTATCCCTCCAGCGGATATTCGCCAGCTTCGGGATTTGGTACGTTACCGCTGGAAACTCACCAACTTTACCACCGGTGAAAAAAACCGGGCGCAAAACTGTCTGACTGTCTCTAACTTCAAACTTGACGATGTGTTCTCGAATGTGTTCGGCAAGGCAGCCTCTGCGATTACAACCAGAATTTTGGAAAATCCAGCGGAGAAAATCACGGATGTTTCCGGTTTCCGAACCAAAGGTATGAAGGCAACTGACGAGCAAGTGCTCGCTGCCGTGGACGGAGAGATGTGTGAAGAACAGGCTGAAAAGCTCCGCATCATCCGTTTCCACATGGACAGTCTGGAACGGTGCAAGCTCAATCTGGAATCCCTGATCCTGTCCACCGCTGAGAAGTACCTTCCCCAGCTCAACCTTGTTATGTCGGTGCCGGGTATCCAATCCTTTGCCGCTATCGGCATCATCTCGGAAATCGGAGTGGATATGTCCGTGTTCCCCACCTCGAAGCACCTGTGCTCCTGGGCTGGTCTTACGCCGCAGAACAACGAGAGTGCCGGGAAGAAGAAAACCACCAGAATCGGCCGGGCCGGAGCTTACATCAAGCCGCTACTTGTTCAGTGCGCTCTCTGCGCCATTCGTGCCAAGCAGTTCCCGGAGGTCCGCAATCGCTATCTCGCACTCAAGAAACGCCGGGGCCACAAAAAAGCCATCATTGCCATTGCCAGGATGCTTCTAACGGCAATCTACAACATACTCAAGAAGAACGAGCCGTACAATTCGGAGCTCTACCGCAAGAGCGATCGCCCACCTGCACACCGTGAGGTTTCTGTTGAAGAGGCCATCTTCATCCTCCAGAGACAGGGTTACCTTGTGGCTGCTCCACTTACTGTTTAGATTTTAAGCATAAGTTCAGTTTTTGCCCGCTTTTAGGGGGCTTGGGTTTTTACGCCCTTTTTCGAAATGGTACTTACATTACAATGTTTCAACCTT